>JBFZDU010000076.1:0-29289 GCA_041307205.1 Gammaproteobacteria bacterium
TCAAGTGCTGTTCGAGGTTGCCCATCGCGTTTCGCCATCTTTTCGGCCTCTTGTGGCGATTCACACTCGCGGCGTGAACATCCAGCGCCAACTCTGCTCGAGGCCCTCTTCGAGGCCGACACGTACGGTCCAACCGGTGACGCTTTGCAGCCGCTCGGTGTCCAATACTATCGCCTGAACGTCTGTCCCCCGCCCCGGGCGACAAACCACACCGAGCTGCCGCCCTGTAGCCCGTGCGACGAGCTCGACCATCTCGGCGATGGAGGTCCCGCGCCCGCTGCCCAGATTGAACACCCCGGTTGCGGCCGGTTGCCCGATCAGCCGCTCGCACGCAGCCACGGCATCATCGATATAGATGTAATCCCGCACCGCGCTGCCGTCTCCCCAGACCTCCACGGGCTCACCCCGCAAAGCGCGCTCGAGCAGGGTCCGCACGAGACCGAAGCCACTGCGCAGATCCTGTCCCGGCCCGTAAAGATTGGATGGCCGCAGCACGGCGAGCGAGGTCCCGTGGGCATGTGCGAATGCCTGGAACAGGGCTTCCAGTGCCACCTTGCCGGCGGCGTGATAGGAAAGGGGCTGTAGTGGGGCCTGCTCGTCGACCGGGACCCTGGCCGGATTGCCGTACACCGAACCGCCGCTGGAGACGCATAGCACCCGGGCCGGTGGGGTTGCGGCCGCGATGCCCAGTAGGCGCGCCGCAGGCAAAACGTTGTACATCGTGTCATGGACAGGGTCGCGCGCCGACGAGCCGGGCGTGCTGGTCGAGGCGAGGTGTACCAGGACCGGACAACGTTCGAGCAGCGGCCGCATGACAGCCGGATCGTCCTGGCTGCCACGGTGGAAGAAGATGCCATCGTTTTCACCCGGCGCCGTGCTGCGTGAGACCACGTGGACCTCTTGTCCGCTGGCCGCCAGGCGACGTGCGAGCGCGCGGCCATAGAAGCCGTTGCCGCCGACCAGCAGGATCGACTGTTCGGATGCCATCGATTTACAAGCCTTCCAGCAGATGCCGATAGGCCGCCACGCAACGCCTGGCATGATCGTCCCAGGTGCCGACGTGCTCGCGCAGCCACTGCCTGGCCCGCGGGCCGATCGCGTCAGCCGCTTCGGTGGCCTGCAGGGCCTGGGCCAACTGGTCGCGGCTGTCCACCAGCCAGCCGGTTTCGCCTTGGCAAAGCAGGTCACCGTGAGCCGGAATCGCGCTGGCAACGACCGGCAGGCCGGATGCCATGGCCTCGATCATCACCTGTGGTCGTCCCTCGTCATGCCGGCTCAGTGTCAGCAGGCCGGTCGCGCGTGGAAACCAGCGGGCTCGCAGTTGCTCAGGATTGGTCGCGCCGCCATAGTCAATCCACTCGGGCAATGCGACCTGTTCTTGCATCGGTCCGAGCAGTCGTAGTTTCCGCCCTGTTCCGAACAGGCCGTCACCCCATTCCAGCAGGTCACCGAGCTTGTTGCGGGTGATCCGGGTCACCACCAGCCACTCAGGTGGGTTCGCTGGACTGCGTGGGACCGCAAACCAGTCGGGCAGGACGCCGAACGGGTTGGGCCGCACCGTGGCGACATCGCCGAAGTGCTCGGTCAGCTTTGCCGCCATCCATTGTGCATTGGGTGCGAGCATGGTCGGACGGCGGCGGAACGCGCGACGCAGCAAGGGCTTCATGCCCGGCAGGTCCAGCAGCCCGAAGTCGCTGCCGAGCACGCCGACGTAGGCCGGACGCCGGTCTGCCGGCAGGCCGAACACCAATTGCAGCCAGTTGACGTGATACATATCGGGTGGGTTGGCCCGACAGGAGCGCCGCAGGCGCGCAAGCAGGCCTCGGGAATATCTGAGCCCAGCGAGCGGTCGTCTTCTGAGCAGGTGCGCGATGCCGCCGGCCTGGGCCATCTGCTCCAGCCAGGCGGCGTCCCTGGTCGAATCGGCGCTGATCACCCGGCCGGGCAGCTCGCCGGGCGGACCCCACAGCCGCAGTCGCGTCTGTCCGGTCCGATCCAAGGCGGCCGCCAGGTCGTAAATGAAACGCCCCTTCCAATCGGCGGCGTCGCGCGGATAGGAGGTCGTGGCCATGAATACGGAGAGGGGCGACTGGCCCGTCGCGGAATCGTTCACTGGCCTGACGCCTCGGCTCCCTGTCGCATGGTCGGGATACTAGCAGATGGCGGGCGGGGCTCATGCGCGTGCTGGGCGTGGGCGCGGCCGTACTGCGCGGGTAGAATACCCGCCATGTCAGGAAACACCCTCGGAAAACTCTTCACCGTCACCTCCTTCGGCGAGAGCCATGGGCCGGCCATTGGTTGCATTATCGACGGCTGCCCGCCCGGGCTTGAACTGGCGGAGGCGGACATCCAGCCGGATCTGGAGCGCCGCCGCCCCGGCAAGACCCGCCACACCACCCAGCGGCGCGAGCCGGACGAGGTGCAGATCCTCTCGGGAGTGTTCGAGGGCCGGACCACGGGCACGCCGATCGGGCTATTGATTCACAACACCGATCAGCGGTCCAAGGACTATTCCGAGATTGCCCAGAAGTTCCGTCCGGGCCACGCCGACTACACCTACACCCAGAAGTACGGCATCCGCGACTATCGCGGCGGCGGGCGGTCGTCGGCGCGCGAGACCGCGATGCGGGTCGCCGCCGGGGCGGTGGCCAAGAAGTACCTCAAGGTGCGCTATGGGGTCGTGGTGCGCGCTTATCTGTCGGCGCTGGGTCCGAACCGGCCGCGCAGTTTCAGCTGGGACCCGGTCGAGGACAATCCCTTCTTCTGGCCCGATGCGGCCCAGGTCGCCGACCTCGAGGCCTACATGGACGCGCTGCGCAAGGCGGGCGACTCGATCGGCGCCGAGGTGACGGTGGTTGCGCGTGGGGTGCCGCCCGGCTGGGGCGAGCCGATCTTCGACCGCCTCGACGCGGACGTCGCGCACGCCCTGATGAGCATCAATGCCGCCAAGGGCGTGGAGATCGGTGCCGGCTTCGAGTCGGTGCGGCAGAAGGGCACCGAGCACCGCGACCAGATGACCCCTGAAGGCTTCCTGTCCAACAACGCCGGCGGCATCCTGGGCGGCATCTCCTCGGGGCAGGATGTGGTGGCGCGGGTCGCCTTCAAGCCCACCTCCAGCATTCGCCTGGGCGGGCAGACGGTGGATGCCGCCGGCCACGCCGTCGAGGTGATCACCACCGGCCGTCACGATCCCTGCGTGGGCATCCGGGCGGTGCCCATCTGCGAGGCCATGTTGGCGATCGTGCTGCTGGACCACGCTCTGCGCCAGCGCGGGCAGAATGCCGACGTGACCCCTGAGACCCCGGTCATCCCGCCGCAGGCCGGCTGTTGATCGCCCGCGTGACGACGACCGGATCCCGGTCCTGAGCCGCGGCCCTTTGCTACGTCATGCCCTACTGGCGCCTGTCGGGTTACTACTTCTTTTACTTCGCGGCGCTCGGGGCCCTGGTGCCCTTTTGGGGCTTGTACCTGCAGTCGCTGGGCTTCGGGGCGCTGCAGATCGGTCAGTTGATGGCCATCCTCATGGCCACCAAGGTGGTGGCGCCGCCGCTGTGGGGTTGGCTGGGCGATCACCTGGGGCACCGCATGCGCATCGTGCGCTTCGCCTCGGCGGTCTCGGCGCTGGTGTTCCTCGGCATGTTCTGGGTCGAGGGGTTTTGGACCATTGCCCTGATCATGGTCCTGTTCAGTTTCTTCTGGAATGCCTCGCTGCCCCAGTTCGAGGTGGTGACCTTCACCTACCTCGGCGAGCGGGTGGCCCGCTACGCCCGCATCCGGGTCTGGGGGTCGGTCGGGTTCATCATTACGGTGATGCTGCTCGGGGTGCTGGTCGACGCCCAGGGCCCGCGGGTGGTGCTGTCGGTGGTGCTGGTGCTGTACGTCGGGATCTGGCTGTCGACCCTGGCCGTGCGCGACCCGGCGCTGGCGGTGCACGCCGGGGCACAGCCCTCGATACTCGCGGTGCTGCGGCGCCCGGCCATCCTGGCCTTTTTCGCGGCGGTGTTCTTCATGCAGATGAGCCACGGCGCCTACTACGCCTTTTACACCATCTATCTGCAGGACTTCGGTTATTCCAAGACCCTGATTGGCCTGCTGTGGGCGCTGGGGGTGCTGGCCGAGGTGGTCCTGTTCCTGGTCATGCACCGCTTGCTGGCCCGTTGGGGCGGGCGACGGGTGCTGATCGCCAGCCTGTCGCTGGCGGCCTTGCGCTGGCTGGTGATTGCCTTGTACCCGCAGTCGCTGCCGTTGATGCTGGCCGCCCAACTGCTGCATGCGGCCACCTTCGGCACCTTTCATGCCTCGGCCATCCACCTGGTGCACCATTATTTTCGCGGCCGGCACCAGGGACGGGGGCAGGCCCTGTACAGTAGCCTGAGTTTCGGGGCCGGCGGGGCGGTGGGCAGTCTCGCCAGCGGCCTGACCTGGGAGACTCTGGGCGCCACCGTGACCTACCTGATCTGCAGTGCGATTGCGGTCATCGGCGCCGCGATCGCCTGGCGTTTTATCGACCGCGCCCATGACTATTGACGACGGATGACCCATGACCGACACGACTTTCACCCTGGCGCACATCGCCGCCCTGCTCGACATCGCCCTGCCTGGCGACGGTGCCCTGGTGATACGCGCGCCGGCGCCGATCGAAACCGCCGGACCGGCGGAGATCACCTTCGCCGATGGCCCGCGTTATCTGCCGCAGGTGCAGGCGGGGACGGCCGGGGCAGTTATCGTCGGCATGGATTTTCCCGATCTGCCGGGACGCCGCCTGCTGCGGGTTGGACAGCCCCGCCTGGCCTTTCTGCGGGTATTGGAACTGTTCGCCCCGGTGCGCACGGTGACCGGCATCGACCCGCGGGCCGCCGTCGATCCCAGCGTCGTGCTGGGGTCGCAAGTCAGCATCGGCCCCTACGCGGTGATCGGTGCCGGGTCGCGGATCGGTGAGGGCACGCGCATTCATGCTGGGGCCTATGTCGGCGCCGGGGTGGTGATCGGCGCCGGCTGCGAGATCGAACCCAACGCCAACCTGATCGACGGGGTGCGGCTGGGCGAGCGCTGCGTGATCCACGCGGGTGCCACCATCGGTGGCGAGGGCTTCGGTTTCCAGTGGCTGGGTGACCATCACCACAAGATTCCTCATCTCGGCACCGTAGTGCTGGAGGACGAGGTCGAAATCGGCTGCAATGCCTGCGTCGACCGTGCCACGCTCGGAGAGACCCGCATCGGCCGGGGCACCAAGATCGACAACCTGGTGCATATCGCGCACAACAACCGGATCGGGCGCCACGTGATCCTGGCCGGGCAGGGGGGCACTGCCGGCAGCGTCAGCATCGGTGACGGCGCGGTCTTGGCCGGCCAGGTCGGCGTGAGCGATCACACCACCATCGGCGCCGGCGCCCGGATCGGCGGCGGCACCAAGGTGACCCGTGATATCCCCGCCGGCGCCACGATTTGGGGTGTGCCGTCGCGGCCCCTGGCGCGGGTGCTGCGCGAGCAGGCGGCGCTCGCGCGACTGCCGGAATTGCTCAAGCAGTTCAAGGCCCAGCAGCGTCAGCTCGCTGAACTGCAGGCGCGTCTGGACGGGCTGGCCGCCTCGCCCGCCGACCGCGACCTGTCGCACTGAACCTTCGGCCGGTCTCCGGCTCCAATTCGCGATTGGCTGCCCGACCCACGACATGAAGACCCCAGTGACGAAAATCCTGCTTCCTGTTGCCATCCTCGGCGCGGCGCTGGCGGTTGCCGTGGTGCTGGTCCGGACCAAGGCCCCGGCGCAGCCGGTGACGGTGCAGGAAAAGGCCTGGCTGGTCAGCGCGACGGCGGTGGAGCCGGGCACCTGGGCGCCGGTGTTGACCCTGTACGGCCGGGTCGAGTCGCTGTGGTCCAGCCAGCTGGCCGCTGGGGTCGCGGCCGAGGTGCTGGCCGTGCAGGTGATCGAGGGTGACTCGGTGACCGCCGGGCAGCAGTTGATTGCGCTGGACGAGCGCGACGCGCGCTTGCAGCTGACCCAGCGCGAGGCCGAGTTGCGCGAGGCCGAGGCGCGCATCGCCTCCGAACACAGCCGGCACGCCGCCGATCTGAGCGACCTGCCCCGGGAACGCGAGCTGCTGGAGCTGGTTCGTGCCGAGGTGCAGCGCCTGAGCGACCTGGTGCAGAAGCAGGTCGGGGCGCAGTCGCAACTGGATACCGCGCGCCAGGCCGAACAGCGTCAGGTGATCGCGGTGAACGCGCGCGCCGCGGCGGTGCGCGACCACACGGCCCGGCTGGCCCAGCTGGAGGCCGCCCGGGCCCGGGCCGAGGCCTTGCGCGACCAGGCGCAGCTGGAGTTGGAACGCTGCCGCGTGGTTGCGCCCTTCGACGGCCGCATCGCCCGGGTGTTGGTGGCGCCCGGGCGCCGGGTGCGGGTCGGCGATCCGCTGCTCGAGGTCTATGACACGGGTGCGCTGGTGGTGCGGGCGCAGCTGCCCAACCGGCACCTGGCGGTGATCCACCAGGCCCTGGCCGCCGGCAAGGAGTTGCGTGTGACGGGGGAGATCGACGGTCAGCCGGTGCGGGCGCGCCTGCTGCAGCTGGCGGGGCAGGTGGCCGCGGCCACCGGCGGCGTGGAGGCCCTGTTCGAACTGGACGACGGCGCCGCCCTGTTGCAGCAGGGGCGCTTTATCCGGCTCGACCTGCGGCTGCCGGCCCAGCCGGATCGCATCGCGCTGCCGCACGAGGCTCTCTACGGCGGCAACCGGGTGTACGTCATCGATGCCGACAGCCGCATGCGCCCGGTGCCGGTGCGGCGGATCGGCGAGACCCGCACGGCGGACGGGCAGCCCAGGGTGCTGATCGAGGCGACCGGGCTGCGGGTGGGGGACCGGGTGGTGGAAACCCAGTTGCCCAACGCCATCGACGGCCTGTTGGTGCGGTTGCCGCAGCCGCGCTCCTGAGCCAGGCCGAACGTCATGACCTTCGCCCACAAGACCGACCTGGTCGGGACCTTCGCCCAGCACAGGGTGGCGGCGAACCTGCTGATGATCGCCATGCTGCTGGCGGGGGTATGGGCGCTGACCAATCTCAACGCCCAGTTCTTCCCCAACTTCGAGGTCGAGGTCGTCACGGTGCGCACGGTCTGGGCCGGGGCCAGCGCCGAGGACGTGGAACGCTCCATCACCATTCCGATGGAGCAGTCGCTGCGCACGGTGGATGGGCTGGACAAGCTCAGCTCGACCTCCAGCCAGGGGGTGAGCCTGGTGACCCTGGAGTTCCCCGAAGGCACCGCCATGGGTGCCGCGACCGACCGCGTCGAGGAGCTGGTCAACGCGGTACGCAACCTGCCGCTCGATGCCGAGCGGCCCGAGATTTCGCACGTCATCCGCTACGAACCGGTGGCGCGCCTGCTGCTGCACGGGCCGGAACGGCGCGAGGAGCTGCGGCCCCTGGCGCGGCGCATCGAGCGCGAACTGCTCGACCGCGGCATCGCCAAGGTGGACATCACCGGCCTGCCGGAGGAGGAACTGGCCATCCAGGTCCCGCTCGCCAACCTGCAGGACCTGGGGCTGTCGCTGGGCCAGGTGGCCGACCGGGTGGCCGCCGAGTCGCGCGACCTGCCGGCTGGCACCGTCGGTCGCGACGACGTCGGCCGCGAACTTCGCACGCTCAATCAACAGCGCAGCGAGCTGGGCTTCGAGGCCCTGCCGCTGCGGGCGGACCGGAACGGGCAACTGCTCCGGGTCGGTGACGTGGCCGAGGTCGAGCGACGGCCCAGGCCCAACCAGGTCGAGGTGATGTACCAGGGTCGGCCGGCGGTCGAGCTGAGCGTGCAGCGCTCGCCGAGCGCGGACTCGCTGGAGTCGGCCCGGATCATGGACCAATGGCTCACCGAGACCCGGCCGCGGCTGCCGCCGGGGGTCGTGATCACCGTCTACGACGAGACCTGGCAGCTGTTCGAGGACCGCGTCAGCCTGCTGGTGAAGAACGGCCTGGGTGGACTGGTGCTGGTGGTCGGCATCCTGTTCCTGTTCCTCAACGGGCGGGTGGCCTTCTGGGTTACCATCGGCATCCCGGTGTCCTTCATGGCGACCCTGGCGGTGCTCTATATCGCCGGCGGCAGCATCAACATGATCTCGCTGTTCGCCCTGATCATGGCGCTCGGCATCATCGTCGACGACGCCATCGTGGTCGGCGAAGACGCGCTCACCCATTACCAGACCGGCGAGTCCTCGCTGGAGGCCGCCGAAGGCGGGGCGCGGCGCATGCTGGCACCGGTGCTCTCGTCCTCGCTGACCACCATCGCCGCCTTCATCCCGCTGTTCGCAATCAGCGGTTTCATCGGCAAGATCCTCGGCGACATCCCGTTCGTGATCGTCTGCGTCATTCTGGCCTCGCTGGTGGAGAGCTTCCTGGTCTTGCCGGGGCACCTGCGGCACAGCTTCATCAATATGCATCATGCCGAGCCCGGGGCGTTCCGGCGGCGCTGGGACGCGGGCTTTGCGCGCTTTCGCAACGGCCCCTTCCGCCGCCTGGTGAGCGCGGCGGTGGACCACCGACTCGCCACGGTGGCGGTCGCGGTCGGCTCTGTGATCTTCGTCGCCGGCCTGGTCATGGGCGGAAGGCTGGGCTTCAGCTTCTTCCCGAACGTGCCCGGGCCGGTGGTGGTGGCCAGCGCGACCTTCGTCGCCGGCACCCCGCCGGATCGGGTGGAGAGTTTCATCGCCGAGGTCGAGCAGGCGCTGTACCGGGCGGATGAGGAACTGGGGGGTGGTCTGGTCCGGGTGGCCAGCGTCGCCAACGGCAAGGGATACTTCACCAATGCCCGCCAGGCGCAGCAGGGGGAGCAGTTCGCCTCGGTCACCGCCGAGCTGATCGCCAACGACCACCGCGAGGTCAGTAACGAGGAGTTCCTGGCCGCGTGGCGAGCGCACTTCGACGAGCCGCCGGGCATCGAGTACGTCACTCTGACCACCCGCACCGGCGGCCACCCCGGCACCGAGCTGGAGATTCGCCTGAGCGGCGCCGGCGCCGAGGAGCTCAAACGTGCCGCCGTCGAACTGGCCGAGGCCCTGGCCGCGATTCCGGGCACGCACGGCATCGAGGACGACATGCCCTATGGGGTGCAGCAGCTGATCTACCGCCTGACACCCTTGGGCGAGGCCCTGGGCCTAAGTGTCGCCGACGTCGGCCAGCAGTTGCGCGGGGCACTGGACGGGCACCTGGCGCAAATCTTCAACCAGGGCGACGAAGAGGTGGAGGTGCGGGTGATGCTGCCCGATGCCGAGCGACACCGCCTGAGCCTGCTGGAGGACCTCAACCTGGTGTTGCCCAACGGCGAGCGCGCGCCCTTGTCGACCCTGCTGGAACTCACCGAGCGGCGCGGCTTCAAGGCCCTGCGCCATGCCGAGGGCAAGCTGGCGGTCACCGTGTACGCTGACGTCAACCGCCGCACGGCCAACGCCGGGGCGGTGCGCGAGCAATTGCGCACCGAGGTCCTGCCCGGGCTGGTCGAGCGCTACGGGGTGAACTGGGAGTTCACCGGCCGCGCCGAGGATCAGCGCGAGACCGCGGCGGACATGCAGCGCGGCGCCGTGTTCGCCCTGGCCATGATCTACATCGTGCTGGCCTGGGTGTTCGGCTCCTACACCTGGCCGCTGGTGGTCATGGCCATCATCCCGTTCGGCATCGTGGGCGCCCTGGTCGGCCATTGGGCGATGGGCGTCACCCCGACCATCCTGTCGATGTTCGGGCTGTTCGCCCTGTCGGGCATAGTGGTCAATGATTCGATCATCCTGGTGGTGTTCTACAAGCAGCTGCGCGAGCGCGGCATGGCGGTACGCGAGGCCATCGTCGAATCGGCCTGCCAGCGCCTTCGGGCGGTGCTACTGACCTCGCTCACCACCATCGCCGGGCTGACCCCGCTGTTGTTCGAGACCTCGCTGCAGGCGCAGTTCCTGATTCCCATGGCGGTATCGCTCAGCTTTGGACTGGGATTCGCCACACTGCTGGTGCTGGTGCTGGTGCCGGCGCTGCTCAGCGCCATGGAAGGCGCCCGCGCCCGCCTGGGTCTGATCGCGGCCCCGGTGGACGAGATGGGTCCGAATCGGCCCGAGGCGGGCCTCCTGCAGAGTCCGGTCCCGCCCGCAGCGCCGCCCCCGGCGCGATGAGCCCTTGGCGGGGTCCGCGCGCGGTGGACCAGGAGCAAGCCCCGCGGACTCGCCGCAATATTGCTCAACCCACCGCAAACCCTTGCCCCGACGGGCGCTACCCGAGGGCAGACGGCGCATCCGTCGTCTACCTTTGTGCATGAGTTCGGATGGACCGGGGGGGAAGCGGCGCTGTGTCTGGTGGGTGGCGAATTACCTGGTTGGTCTTCGCGCTCTGGCTGGGCGGCTGTGCCGGGCCGGCGCGGGTGCCGGATGCGGCGCTGCTGGACGATCCCCGGCCGCTGGACGAGCGCCGCCAGGCTCTGCTGCGGCAGGCCGACGGGCTGGTCGGCACGCCTTACCGCTACGGCGGGGCCGATCGACGCGGGTTCGACTGCAGCGGCCTGGTTCTGTACGTCCACCGCGCGATCGGCATCGCGGTGCCGCGCACCGCCGCGGCGCAGTGGCGGCAAGCGCGCAAGGTGCCGGTGACGGGCCTGCGTGCCGGCGACCTGCTGTTCTTCCGCATCGACCGGGGCAAAGGCGATCACATTGCCATCTACGCCGGGGGCGGGCGCTTCATCCATGCCCCGTCCGGCGGCAAGGCGGTGGCGCGCGCCAACCTGGCCGATCCTTACTGGCGCGGGCAACTGGTGGGCGCGGGTTCTTACCTCTGAGCGTCCGGCGCCGTGTCTTCCTGCACCAGCACCCAGGGGGCGGTTACCACCGCCCAGAGTCCAGGCTGCGCCGCTGCCCAGCGGCCGGCATCGGCGAGGGTCGCTTTGCGCACCGCGCCGGCGTCCAGCCAGTCGCGCATCTGCGCTGCGTCGTCCCGCACCAGGGTGGCGGCGACCTCCACCAGGTCGAGCGGCCGGGCGACGCACAACACCACGCCGCGCGCGAAATGGCGCTGCAGTTCCGGCCAGCCGAGGCGCCCGGTCTGGGCGTTGAGCAGGTCGCGGAGGTCGAGGTCGGGCTGATCGGGGGTCATGCAGGGAGGCTCGCCGAGTTTGCGGCAGGTCATTCTACTGCAGCGACCCGTGGAACGAGGCAGGTCCGCGGCGGCCCTGCTTGGCTATGCTTCACCCATGGAGAGTTGGCGATTGGATCCCAGCGAACTGCGGCGGCGGTTCACCCTGCCGGGCACCCCGGCCGACTGGCCGGCCTGGCGCGCCGCAGTCCTGGTGCCGTTCATCCGGGAGGCGGACGATTGGCACCTGCTGTTTATCCGCCGCGCCGAGCGGGCGGGCGACGAGCACAGCGGCCAGGTGGCTTTCCCGGGCGGGCGGGCCGAGCCGTGCGACAGCGGTGCCCTGGCCTGCGCCCTGCGCGAGACACACGAGGAGATTGGCTTGCCGGCCAGCTGGGTCGAGGTCCTGGGGTCGCTGCCCCTGCAGTGCACCCGGGCCGGCTACCCGGTCCAGCCGATCGTCGGCATCGCGCCCTGGCCGGTCGCCTTGCGACCTGACCCGGGCGAGGTGGCGCACTGCTTCACTGTGCCCCTGGCCTGGCTGGCGGATCCCGCCAACCGCCGTCCGGTGCGTTACCTCGCCGCTGACGGCCGAATCGCCCAGGTGGCCGGTTTTCATGAATACCAGGGCGAGCACGTGTGGGGGCTCACCGCCCGCATCGTGCTGGATGTCCTGACCCGCCTCGGCCGGGTGGCGTCGGCAAACGCTTCGCTCGGCGGGACGATCACGCCGGGCGTGGCAACGGGTGGCGCGGGCCCCGGGTGAAGGTTCCGCCGTCAGGGGAGACCTGCCTGCAGTAGGGAGAGTCGCACAGGCCGGGATGAGCGCAGCCTGCCCGGCGCCCCTGGACCCATGGCCCCGACCTCATCGCGCAGCGCTTTATTCACGGCAATTCTCGTCCCCGTGCGCCTGGCACAGCGCCATGAAGCGGCGTGCCGCGTTGGACAGGGTGCGGTCGCGATTGCGCACCAGTCCCAGGCGGCGCGACAGGCGCACGCCCTTGATACGTACCGGCACTATCCCTTCGTCCAGCAGGGTGGCCGGCAACAGGCTCCAGCCGAGCCCGGTCGCGACCAGCATCTTCAGGGTTTCGAGGTAATTGGTGGACATGGCGACCTGTAGCTGCAGCCCGGCCGCGGCCACCGCACGCTCCAGGATGCCGCGGGTGTAGGTGCCGGCGCTGGGCAGCACCGCCGGCAGGGCGCAGATCCGCTGCAACGGGGTTTGGCCGGTCTGGGCCAGCGGGTGCTCTGGCCCGACCACGAAATGCAGCGGGTCGTTCCAGAGGGTCGCCAGTTCCAGGTTTGCCGGTGCCTCGGTGGGCAGGGTCACCACGGCCAGTTCCAAGTCGCCCGAGCCGACGGCGGCGCAGGCCGTTTCCGAATCCAGGAATCGCAGGTCGAGCTTCACGTCGGGGTGCTCGCGGTGAAAAGCGCGCAATACCGGCGGCAGGCGGTGCAGCCCGATATGGTGGCTGGTCCCCAGCGCTAGCGGGCCGCTGACCTGGCCGGCCAGGTTCGACACCTGACGCTTGAGTTCCGCGGCATCGGCAAGTAGCCGTTCGGCGGCCGGCAACAGGATGCGCCCGGCCTCGGTGAGCGCAATGCGCCGACCGATGCGGTCGAACAGCCGGCGGTCCAATTCCTTCTCCAGGCCGGCGATGCGCTTGCTGACCGCCGGCTGGGTGAGGAACAGGCGGGTCGCCGCACCCGAAAAGGATCCCTGGCGGGCGACTTCGGCGAAGGCTTGCAAGGCATCGAGTTCCATTTTTTATATTCTTTGTAGGAATGGAAAAAATGAAAAATATGAATTTGTTTTATTCATCTTAGCCCACTATCTTTCCCGCATCACCGAGGACAGCGCGATGCAAGCACGAACCCTGTACGACAAGCTCTGGGACGACCACGTGGTGCGCGTCGATGCCGACGGCACCGCCCTGTTGTATATCGATCGCCAGCTGGTGCACGAGGTCACCTCGCCGCAGGCCTTCGAGGGACTGCGCCTGGCGGGCCGCAAGCCGTGGCGGACTTCGGCCAACCTGGCCACCGCCGACCACAACGTGCCGACCACCGCGCGGGCCCAGGGCATCACCGACCCGGTGTCGCGGCTGCAGGTCGAGACCCTGGATCAGAACTGCGCCGAGTTCGGCATTGTCGAGTTCGGGATGAACGACCCACGCCAGGGCATAGTGCACGTGGTCGGTCCGGAGCAGGGCGCGACCCTGCCAGGCATGACCGTGGTGTGCGGCGACTCGCACACCTCGACCCACGGCGCGCTGGGCGCGCTGGCCTTCGGCATCGGCACCTCGGAGGTGGAGCACGTGCTGGCCACCCAATGCCTGATCCAGAAGAAGTCCAAGACCATGCGCGTGGTGGTGGACGGCACCGCCGGGCCGGGTGTGACCGCCAAGGACATAGTGCTCGCCATCATCGGCCGGATCGGCACCGCCGGCGGCAACGGCTATGCGATCGAGTTCAGCGGCCAGGCCATCCGCGACCTCTCGGTGGAAGGGCGGATGACCGTGTGCAACATGGCGATCGAGGCCGGGGCACGCGCCGGTTTCGTCGCGGTGGACGATCAGACCATCGATTACGTCAAGGGCCGGCCCTATGCGCCGGGCCCGCAGCACTGGGAGCAGGCGGTCGCCTACTGGCGCACGCTGCACAGCGACGCGGGTGCCGAGTTCGACCGGGTGGTGGTGCTGGATGCCGCCGCCATCGAGCCGCAGGTGACCTGGGGCACCTCCCCCGAGATGGTGGTGGCGGTCGGCGCCAGGGTGCCGGACCCGGCCGCCGAGGCGGACCCGGTCCGGGCCGAGGGCATGCGCCGCGCCCTGGACTACATGGGCCTGGCCGCCGGGACGCCGATCACGGAGATCGCGGTGGACAAGGTGTTCATCGGCTCCTGTACCAACTCGCGCATCGAGGACCTGCGCGCCGCCGCCGCGGTGGCCAAGGGGCGGCGGGTGGCGGGCAACGTGAGACTGGCCCTGGTGGTGCCAGGTTCCGGGCTGGTAAAGGCCCAGGCCGAACGCGAAGGCTTGGACCGCATTTTCATCGCCGCCGGTTTCGAATGGCGTGAGCCGGGCTGTTCCATGTGCCTGGCCATGAATGCCGACCGGCTGGAGCCGGGTGAGCGCTGCGCCTCGACGTCCAACCGCAACTTCGAGGGGCGGCAGGGTCAGGGCGGGCGCACCCACCTGGTGAGCCCCGCCATGGCGGCGGCGGCGGCCGTCGCCGGTCACTTCGTCGACGTGCGCGGGTTGTGACGTTTAGGGGAGCTGGCAACATGAAACGACTGCTTGCGTTCGGGCTGGCCCTGGGCATCGCACTGCCTGCCCTGGGTGCGCTGACCGGCTGCGAGACCGTCAAGGGCTTGGGTCGAGATATCGAAAACGCCGGCGAAGCGATTCAGCGATCGACGAGGTAAGGCATGGAACCGTTCAAGATCTTCACCGGCGTGGTGTGTCCGTTGGACCGCTCCAACGTGGACACCGATGCCATCATCCCCAAGCAGTTCCTGAAGTCGATCCAGCGCACCGGCTTCGGGCCAAACCTGTTCGACGCCTGGCGCTACCTCGATCAGGGCGAGCCGGGCCGGGACAACAGCGGGCGCCCGCTGAACCCGGATTTCGTCCTGAACGATCCGCGCTATGCCGGGGCGAGCATCCTGCTGGCGCGCGAGAACTTCGGCTGCGGCTCGTCCCGCGAGCACGCGCCCTGGGCGCTGATCGACTATGGCTTCAAGGTGGTGATCGCGCCGAGCTTTGCCGACATCTTTTTCAATAACAGCTTCAAGAACGGCCTGCTGCCGATCGTCCTCGACGCGGCGGTGGTGGATGGATTGTTCGCGCGGGCCGACGGGCCGCAGGCGTTGCGGATCGAGGTCGATTTGGCCGCCCAGCAGTTGCGTCCGGCCGGCGGGACGCCGATCCCGTTCGTCGTCGATCCCTTCCGCAAGCACTGCCTGCTCG
Source organism: Gammaproteobacteria bacterium (assembly GCA_041307205.1). GTDB lineage: Bacteria > Pseudomonadota > Gammaproteobacteria > Chromatiales > Chromatiaceae > JARRQB01. Next base: position 15,057 of record JBFZDU010000076.1, read on the forward strand.
AAGGCCTGGACGATATCGGTCTGACGCTGCAGCACGTCGATGAGATCCGTGCCTACGAGGCGCAGCGCCGGCAGCGGGCACCCTGGCTGATGTCATGAACTGACCGCCAGGACGCCAGGCGCCGGCGAAGTCTTGGTCGGGCGCGCTGCCGGTGCCGATGATGGCCGGTCGACTAACAAATTTTCAACTGACAGGAGGCGGCTGGACGCAGGCAGGTCGGGGTGGTTGTCCGGTGCGACACCCTGGCGCTGTTGGCGTCCTGGCGGTAAAGAACCATGAGCAAACGCATACTGGTGTTGCCGGGTGATGGCATAGGATCCGAGATCGTGGCCGAGGCCCTGAAGGTGCTGGACGCCTTGCAGGGCACGCACGGCCTGGACCTGGAACTCGACGAGGGCTTGATCGGGGGCGCCGCCTACGACGCGGTCGGCCAGCCGCTGCCCGAGGCGACCCTGGAGATGGCGCGGGCGGCCGATGCCGTGCTGCTCGGCGCGGTGGGCGGCCCCAAGTGGGAGCCGCTCGATATCTCTGTGCGCCCCGAGAAAGGCCTGCTCGGCATCCGCAAGGCACTGGGACTGTTCGCCAACCTGCGCCCGGCCATTCTCTACCCGCAACTCGCCGATGCCTCGACGCTCAAGCCCGAGGTGGTCGCGGGGCTGGACCTGATGATCGTGCGCGAGCTCACCGGCGGCATCTATTTCGGTCAGCCGCGCGGCGTGCGCACCCTGGAGAACGGCGAGCGCGAAGGCTTCAACACCCTCGTGTACCGCGAATCGGAGATCGAACGCATCGTGCGGGTCGCTTGCGACATCGCCATGCGGCGCGGCCGCAAGCTGTGCTCGGTGGACAAGGCCAATGTGCTGGAATGCACTGAGCTGTGGCGCGAGGTGACGACCCGCGTGGTCCGCAACGAGTATCCGGATGTTCAGCTCAGTCATATGTACGTCGACAATGCCGCGATGCAGCTGGTCAAGTGGCCCAAGCAGTTCGACGTGATGGTCACCACCAACATGTTCGGCGACATCCTGTCCGACTGCGCGGCGATGACCACGGGCTCGATCGGCATGCTGCCCTCGGCGTCGCTGAACGCGACGGGGCAGGGCATGTACGAACCGATCCACGGTTCGGCGCCGGATATCGCCGGTCAGGGCATCGCCAACCCTCTGGCGACCATCCTGTCCGTGGCCATGATGCTGCGCTACAGCCTGGACGAGCCGGCCCTGGCCGGGCGTGTCGAGGCGGCGGTGAGCCGGGTCCTGGACGACGGCCTGCGCACCCCGGACATCCTGTCGGCGGGGATGACGCGGGTGAACACCGAGCAGATGGGCGACGCGGTAGTCGCGGCGCTGTAAGATTCCAATTCGCCTACGGCGCGGCGGCGCCGGGGTTCCAGCCCAGTGGGTAAGAGCAGATGAAAAGAGTCGGATTTGTCGGTTGGCGCGGTATGGTCGGCTCGGTCCTGATGGACCGGATGCGCGAGGAGCAGGATTTTGCGCTCATCGACGAGCCGGTGTTCTTCACCACCTCCCAGGTCGGCGCAGCGGGGCCGGAGGTCGGCAAAGCCATTCCGCCGTTGCAAGATGCCCGCGATCTCGCCGCGCTGGCGCAGCTGGATGCCATCGTCACCTGCCAGGGCGGCGAGTACACCGGCGAGGTGTTCGGGCAGCTGCGCGCGGCCGGCTGGCGGGGTTACTGGATCGATGCCGCATCGACGCTGCGCATGCAGCCGGACGCGACCATCATCCTTGATCCGGTGAACCTGCCCGTGATCGAGCAGGCACTGGCCGACGGCAAGAAGGACTTCATCGGCGGCAACTGCACCGTCAGCCTGATGCTGATGTCGCTGGGCGGGCTGTTCAATGCCGGCCTGATCGACTGGATGAGCGCCATGACCTACCAGGCCGCCTCGGGCGCCGGCGCCAAGAACATGCGCGAGTTGCTTAGCCAGATGGGTTACCTGGAAGGGGTCGTGCACCAGCAGTTGGCCGATCCGGCCTCGGCCATCCTGGACATCGACCGGCGGGTTACCGAGGCGATGCGCGCCGACGATTTTCCGCATGCCAACTTCGGGGTGCCGCTCGCGGGCAGTCTGATTCCCTGGATCGACCGCCAGCTGGACAACGGCCAAAGCCGCGAAGAATGGAAGGGCCAAGCCGAAACCAACAAGATCCTCGGCCGTTCAGACCGACCGATTCCGATCGACGGTATCTGCGTGCGGGTTGGCGCCATGCGGTGCCACAGCCAGGCCCTCACAATCAAATTAAAGAAAGACGTACCCCTGGACGAAATAGAATCCATGCTGGCCTTAGCCAACGATTGGGTGAAGGTAATCCCGAACGATCGGGAGCTGACTGTGCGCGAACTCACCCCGACGAAGGTCACGGGCACTCTGGCGGTGCCAGTGGGTCGGCTGCGTAAGATGAACCTGGGACCCGAATTCCTGACGGCCTTTACCGTGGGCGATCAGCTGCTCTGGGGGGCAGCGGAACCGCTGCGGCGGATGTTGCGAATTCTGTTGGCGGATTGACGCCGGCCACACGTCGTCGCCGTCTGCCTGCCGCCTCGCCGCCGCCTGTTAGGGACCAGGGTCCATTAGTGAAAGTACTTGATTTAAATATAGTTGGTTAAATTTTATCAAGTGCTTTATTAGGAGTTCGCGGCTCTAAAGGGGCACCGGCACGCGCCGGCTTGGCGGTACGGCGCACGGAAAACGACAGCAACTCGCCTGCCGTTTTCCAGCTCCTACGACGGTCCAAGGAGCGTCTTAGGGGGTGCCCCAGGATACCGCCGGAGACACCGGGTAAAGCGGTGCTTCGATTGGCGGAGGCGCGGCGGGAACAGGCAGCCGGAATAGCCGGCACAGGCAGGAGAGGATTCATGGTCCGCAAGTTGGCGATAGCCGTTGCCCTGGCGCTGGGCAGTACCTCGATGACCGCTTATGGCTTGGGTTTGGGCGAAATCAAGACCCGCTCGGTACTCAATCAGGCGCTCGACGCGGAAATCGATCTGCTTTCCGTGGTGAAGGGCGAAATGGAGGGTCTGCGGGTGCAACTCGCCCCGGCCGAGGCCTTCGAGCGCGCCGGCTTGGAGCGCCCCTTCTACCTGGCGCAGTTGCGCTTCGAACCGGTCGGGCGCGCCAACGGCCGGCACGTGATAAAGGTCACCACCGAATTCCCGGTGCGGGAGCCCTTCCTCAATTTCCTGGTGGAAGTGAACTGGAGCAACGGCCGCCTGCTGCGCGAGTACACGGTGCTACTGGATCCGCCGACCACCACCCGGCGCCAGGCGCCGCAGGTCAGTGGTGCGGCGGCGGCGGCGCGTCCGGCGAGCAGCGCGCCGCAACGGCTGGAGCCGGCAGCCGACACTTACGGGCCGGTGCAAGCCAACGATACCTTGTGGGGCATCGCAAAGCAGCTGCGCCCCAGCGGCGTGTCCATGTCGCAGATGATGATCGCCCTGCTGCAGGCCAATCCGCAGGCATTCCTCGACAACAACGTCAACCGCCTGCGGCGCGGCCAGATCCTGCGTGTCCCGGGCCGCGACGAAATCCTCAAGTTGAGCCGTGCCGAAGCGCACGCGCTGTACCGCGAGCAGCAGGACGCCTGGCTGGCGGCGCGCGCCCCGGTTGCCCCGGTTGCCGCCCCCGCCGACGCTGCGACCGAGGGCGCAGGGGATCCGGCGGTGACCCCTGAGCAGGCGGCTGATCGCCTGCGGATCGCGACCGCCAAGGGCGAAGCCGAGGTTGCCGCGGCAGCCGGCAAGCCCGACGGGGAGGGTGCCGCGGCTGCGGACCTGAACGATCAGCTGTTGCTGGCGCGCGAGAATGCCGAAACCTCGCGCCTGGAGGCCGAGCAACTGCGCTCGCGCGTCGACGATCTGCGGGTGCAGCTTGAGGACATGCAGCGCCTGCTCACCTTGAAGAACGACCAGCTGGCGCGCCTGCAGGGTGCCGTGGCCAGTGCGGACAGCGCTGCGGCCGAGGTCGTGGCTGTGGAAGCAGCACCTGAAGTGCCGGTGGTCGCGACGCCGGACGCGGTTGTTGAAAGCGTTGCGACCCCGGATGCGGTGGCGACCGCTGGCGTAGACGCCGCTGCGGCAGCCCCGGGGCTGACCGAGTCCACGGCCACGGAACCGCCGAGCGACCAGCTGGCAGGGCTCGAGCCGCCGCCCGAACCGGCAGTGGAAGCCGCGGTGGATGCGCCGGCGGAGGACCTGGCGGCGCCCGACGCAGCCGAACTCAATGCGGCCCTGGCAGCGGCCGATGAGACGGCGGCGTCAATGGCGATGACCGAGGATGCCGCGCCGACGCCCGAGGAGCTGGGCGCTGAAGCGATCGGCACGACCGTGCCGGAGGTGGACGCGGCGGCCGAGGCCGCCATGGTCGCCGCCGCGCCGCCGGAACCGGTCGCTATGGAGGGCGAGCCGGTTGCCGCGACGACCGAGGCACCGCCGCCGCTAGTGGCCGAACCGGTTGTGGCGCCGACACCGGCGCCGGCGGCCGAGTCGTCGGGGGAAATCGAGAGTTCGGGTGACCTGCCGCTGGTCGCGGGCGGGGTAGCCGCGGTGGCAGCGCTTGGTGCCTTGTTCGGTCTGGTCGTCGCCCGCCGCAACCGCAGGGAGTCAGAGTCCGCCACGCTGGCGCCCGTCGATGACCTGATGGCCACGCCGCCGGGTGGCGCGGCCGCTGCCGCTGCTGGCGGTGTGGGAGAGGAACAGGACAGCGCCCTGCTCAGCGAATTGACACCCAGCGACCTGGACGAGCTGCGGGACGACACCAATGATGTTGACCCGGTGTCCGAAGCGGATGTCTACATCGCCTACGGCCGCTACCAGCAGGCCGAGCAACTGCTGCAGCAGGCCATGCAGAAGGACCCGCATCGACTGGCTCTGCCGCACAAGCTGCTGGAGGTGTACTACGCCATGCGCCGGCCGGACGCCTTCGTTGGCCTGGCGGGCGAAATGATGGCCGACGGCCGCGATCAGGCCGACGCGAAAGCCTGGGGCCGTGCCAAGGAGATGGGCCGGGATCTGGCACCGGAGAATCCCATGTTTACAGTGGTGGCCGGGGTCGCAGCCGGGGCCGCTCTGGGCAGTGCCGCGGCGAACGAGGGCGTTGGGCTCGAGGATTTGGAGTTGTCGGAACTGGCGTCGGAGATCGAAGGTGAACAGTCGTCCTCGATCGCCACGGACGACGCCAACCTGGATGTGGATGGCTTGCTGGATCTCGATACGCTGACCCGCGAGCTGGAGTCCCAGGCCATCGATGAGGACTCGCTGGCCTTGGACGATCTGGAGACCTTCGACCTCGACGTTTCGTCCGAGCAGTCGGGCACGGCTGTGGCGGCGGCATTGCAGCAGCCCAGCGCCGACGATGATCTGCTCGATTTGAGTGAAACCGCGGCCCCCGAAGGTGAAGCTCTCGGCGAAGACTCGGTGATGAATTTCGATCCCGACATGGATCCCTCCGAGATGCATTCCCAGCTCGACGACCTGAGCGACATGACCACGCTCGACGCCGAACTGGCCGCGCTGGGGGCCGACACCCATTCGGAGGAACCGCTGAGTCTGGACGCGGCGGTCGGGGACGAGGGCGGTGACGAAACCGAAAGCGTGCTCGAGCTTGACACGATGGATGGCGCGGCGGCATCCGGCGAGGACGAGGTCGACACCAAGATCGATCTGGCGCGGGCCTATGTCGAAATGGGCGACGCCGAAGGGGCCCGCAGCATCCTGGCCGAGGTCGAGGAAGAGGGGACCGCCGCACAGCAGGCGCAGGCGCGGGACCTGCTGGAACAACTGCCCGCATGACCGGGCCAAGTTAGGCCGCCGGCCCAATGATCCGCAGGGCGCCGCGACGGGCGCCCTGCCGCTTTAAGTCCTTATGCGAATTGCGCTGGGTATCGAATACAACGGTCGGGCCTTCAACGGTTGGCAGACGCAGCAGCCGGGGGTGCGCACCGTCCAAAGCACGCTGGAAGCCGCGCTCGCCAGCGTGGCGGCCAGTCCGGTCGCGGTGGTTTGCGCCGGGCGCACCGATGCGGGGGTGCATGCCATCGGGCAGGTGGCCCACTTCGACACGCGCGTCGAGCGCACCCCCCGCAACTGGCTGCTCGGCGTCAACACCAAGCTGCCCGATGACGTGAGTCTATGCTGGGCGCAGCCGGTGGCGGACGAGTTTCACGCCCGTTTTTCCGCCACCGGACGCACTTACCGCTATGTCATCGTCAACCGCGAGGCGCGTTCCAGCATCCTGGCGGGACGGGCCACCTGGATCCACCGGCGCTTGGATGCGGAGCGCATGCACCATGCCGGGCAGGCCTTGCTGGGGAGCCACGACTTTTCCAGTTACCGGGCACTGGCCTGTCAGGCCAAGAGCCCGATCCGGGAGTTGCGCCGACTGAGCGTGCGGCGCGAGGGTGACCTGCTGGAACTGGTGGTAACGGCGAACGCCTTCCTGCACCACATGGTCCGCAACATCGTCGGGGTGCTGTTGGCCATCGGTCGGGGCGATCGGCCGGAGACCTGGGCCGGCGAAGTGCTGGCGTTGCGCGATCGGACCCTGGGCGGGGTGACGGCGCCGCCGGACGGTCTGTACCTCGCCGCGGTGGATTACCCCGGGCGCTTCGGCATACCGCGGCCGCTGGATCTGCCGCTGTATGGTGGCGGCCTCTGAATCCCGTGCCTCGGGCACGTCGCTGCCTGGGCAAGCCCTGTGCTCATACCACCGGTGGCCGATCGGCAGGCCGCAGACCGCCCCCCGCTTGGGTCGCTTTCCCGCGAACCGCACCCGGGGATCCGACCCCGGACCGAATTGGCCAATTACCCTGCCGGTCCGGGCTGTTGCGCGCCGCGTGCTTCGTATATTTTGTGCTTAGGCATGCGAACCCGGGTTAAAATCTGCGGCATCACGCGCGAACAGGACGCCCTGGAGGCGGTTCGCTGTGGCGCGGACGCGCTTGGCCTGGTCTTTTATCCCCCGAGCCCGCGGTGCGTGACACTCGAACAGGCCGCGACCATCACGCGCCGACTGCCGCCCTTCGTGACCCTGGTGGGGCTGTTCGTCAACGCCGATCGTGAAACCATCGCGGAGGCCGTGGCAGCGGCCGGGATCAGTTTGATCCAGTTCCATGGCAACGAGTGCCCCGACTACTGTGCGGAGCACGACCGACCCTGGATAAAGGCGCTCCGGATGAAGGACGGCCTGGACCTCGAACAGGCGGCGTCCGACTATGGTGCGGCGGCGGCGCTGCTGCTCGATGCCTATCGACCCGGGGTGCCGGGCGGTACCGGCGAGACGTTCGACTGGGACCGGATACCGGCACAATTCGCCGGACGCATCATCCTGGCCGGGGGCCTGTCGCCGGCGAACATTAGCGAAGCGGTTCGGCGCGTCCGACCCTATGCGGTCGACGTGAGCGGCGGTGTCGAGGCTGCGCCCGGCCGCAAGGACGCCGGCAAAATTGCAGCATTCATGCGAGGAGTGCGACTTGGAGAACAGTGATAACCGCCTAACCAGCCTGCCCGACGCGCATGGCCACTTCGGACCCTACGGTGGCATGTTTGTGGCCGAGACCCTGATGGAGCCGTTGGACGAGCTGCGGCTTGCTTATGAAAAGTACCTCAAGGATCCGGATTTTCTGGCCGAACTCGATGCCGATCTCAAGCACTACGTCGGTCGCCCTTCACCCGTTTACCACGCCGAGCGGCTGAGCCGCGAGCTGGGCGGGGCACAGCTGTTCCTCAAGCGTGAGGACCTCAACCACACCGGCGCCCACAAGGTGAACAACACCATCGGCCAGGCGCTGCTGGCCAAGCGCATGGGCAAGACGCGCATCATCGCCGAGACCGGCGCCGGCCAGCATGGTGTGGCCACGGCCACGGTGGCGGCCCGCCTGGGTCTGGAATGCGTGGTTTACATGGGCGCGGTCGACATGGCCCGGCAGGAGGCCAACGTCTACCGGATGCGCCTGCTCGGGGCGCGCTGCGTCAGCGTCGAGTCCGGATCCAAGACGCTGAAGGACGCACTCAACGAGGCGATGCGCGACTGGGTCAGCAACGTCGACAACACCTTCTACATCATCGGCACGGTGGCAGGACCGCACCCCTATCCGGCCATGGTGCGCGACTTCCAGGCGGTGATCGGCCGCGAGGCGCGGGTGCAGATGCAGGAGATGACCGGGCGGCTGCCCGATGCCCTGGTCGCTTGTGTCGGCGGTGGCTCGAATGCCATCGGTTTGTTCCACGCCTTCCTGGACGATCGCGAGGTCGCCCTCTATGGCGTCGAGGCCGCGGGCGAGGGTCTGGCCACGGGCAAGCACGCCGCCCCGCTGTGCGCCGGCAAACCCGGTGTGCTGCACGGCAACCGCACCTACCTGATGGAAGATGCAGACGGGCAGATCATCGAGACGCACTCGATCTCGGCCGGCCTGGACTACCCGGGGGTGGGACCCGAGCACGCCTGGCTGAAGGACTCGGGGCGCGCCCGCTACGATGCGGTAACCGACGACGAGGCCCTGGCGGCGTTTCACAAACTCACCCGGACCGAGGGTATCATCCCCGCCCTCGAATCCAGCCACGCGATTGCCTATGCCATGAAACTCGCGCCGACCCTGCGCCAGGACCAGACCATCCTCATCAATCTCTCGGGGCGCGGTGACAAGGACATGCACACCGTCGCCGCCCGCGAAGGCCTGCAACTGTGAGCCGCATCGGGCCGCTGTTCGTGGACCTGCGCGCACAGGGCCGCAAGGCGCTGATCCCGTTCATCACCGCCGGCGATCCGCACCCCTCGGTGACCGTGCCCTTGCTGCACACCCTGGTCGAGGCCGGCGCCGACATCCTTGAACTGGGCGTGCCTTTTTCCGACCCGATGGCGGACGGCCCGGTGATCCAGCGGGCCAGCGAGCGCGCCCTGGCGCATCATGTGTCGCTGCATCAGGTGCTGGACATGGTGCGAGCGTTCCGCGAGCACGACGCGACCACGCCGGTGGTGCTGATGGGCTATCTCAACCCGATCGAGATAATGGGCTATCAGGCCTTCGCCGAGCAGGCGGCGGCTGCCGGCGTCGACGGCGTTTTGACCGTGGATCTGCCGCCCGAGGAGGCCCATGAGCTGCTGCAGGAACTGCGTCGCAACGGGCTCGATCCGATCTATCTGATCGCCCCGACCAGCAAGCGCGGTCGGATCGAGCGGATCACGGCCGCGGCCAGCGGTTTTGTCTACTATGTGTCCCTCAAAGGGGTGACCGGGGCCGCCACGCTCGATGTGGCGGCGGTCCAGGCCAAGCTCGCCGAGATTCGGGCCGTGACCGATCTGCCGCTGGGCGTGGGGTTCGGCATCAAGGACGCCGAGACCGCGGCCCGGCTGGCGGCGGTGGCCGACGCGGTTGTAGTAGGCAGCGCCCTGGTGTCGCGGGTGGAGGCCAACGCCGCAGAGCCCGGCCGGATTATGGCGGAAGCGCGCGCCTTGATCGGCAGCCTGCGCAAGGCGCTGGACGGCGTTTGAGCGCGGCCACCAGGCAAAGGCGTTTGACTCAGGAGAGGCGATGAGCTGGTTCGACAAATTACTGCCCAGCCGTATTCGCACCGAAGGTGGCACCAAGAAGGCGGTGCCCGAAGGCTTGTGGGCCAAGTGCCCGGGCTGCAGTGCCGTGCTGTACCGCGCCGAATTGGAACGCAATATGGAGGTTTGTCCCAAGTGCGGTTATCACAACCGCATCACTGGGCGCCGCCGCCTGGAGGTGTTCCTCGACGAGGACGGGCGCGAAGAGATCGGTGCCGGCCTGGAATCGGGCGATCCGCTGAAATTCAAGGACTCAAAAAAATACAAGGATCGTTTGTCGGCAGCCCAGAAGGCGACCGGCGAGCGCGAAGCGCTGGTCGTGATGCGCGGTCAGCTGAAGGGAATGGGCGTGGTGGCCGCGGCGTTCGAGTTCGGCTTCATGGGCGGATCGATGGGCTCGGTGGTGGGCGAGCGCTTCGTGCGCGGTGTCAATGTCAGCTTGGAACGCAACATCCCGCTGGTCTGCTTTGCCGCCAGCGGCGGTGCCCGTATGCAGGAATCGCTGTTCTCCCTGATGCAAATGGCCAAGACTTCGGCCGCCATCCAGCGCATGAACCGGCGCGGCATTCCCTTCATCTCGGTGATGACCGATCCCACCATGGGTGGGGTTTCGGCCAGCCTGGCGATGCTCGGGGACATCAACGTCGGTGAACCGGGGGCCTTGATCGGCTTTGCCGGGCCGCGGGTGATCGAACAAACGGTGCGCGAAACCTTGCCCGAAGGTTTTCAGCGCAGCGAGTTCCTGGTGGAACACGGTGCCGTCGATCTGATCATCGACCGGCGCCAGATGCGCGACCGACTCGCCGCCATCCTGGCGATGCTGACCTCCCAAGTCACCCCGGCCTGATCGCGGCGCCATGGGGACCGACCCGGTGGATGCCTGGCTGCAGGGCCAGGGGGGCCTCAATCCCCGTGACATCGAGCTGGGACTGGAACGGGTGCGGCGCGTGTGGGAACGGTTGGGTTCCCCGGCACCGGCGCCGGTGATCATCACGGTCGGTGGCACCAATGGCAAGGGCAGTGCGGTGGCGCTGGGCGAGGCCATCCTGTTGGCCGCCGGCTACCGGGTGGGCTGCTACACCTCGCCGCACCTGCAGCGCTACGCCGAACGGGTGCGCATCGGGGGAGCACCGGTGGCTGACGCCGAGCTGCTGACCGCGCTCCAGGACACGGCGGCGGCCCGCGCCGGCACGCCCCTGACCTACTTCGAGCTGGGTACGCTGGCGGCCTTGCGGCTGTTCGCGCGTGCCGAGCTCGATGTGGTCATTCTGGAAGTGGGGCTGGGCGGGCGCCTGGATGCGGTGAACCTGGTGGATGCCGACGTCGCCCTGGTGATGACGGTGGCGCTGGATCATCAGGACTGGCTCGGTCCCGACCGGATGGCCATCGGGCGTGAAAAGGCCGGTATCTACCGCAGCGGCCGGCCCGCGGTTTGCGGCGATCCGGATCCGCCCGAGTCGCTGCTGGCCTATGCGCGGGACCTCGGCGCCGACCTGTTGCTGCCGGGGCGGGATTTCGCGGCGGTGGTGACCGGCCAGTACTGGACCTGGCGCGGCCGCGGTGTCGAGCGCAAGGCACTGCCGCTGCCGGTACTGCGCGGGGCGCACCAGCTGCGCAATGCCGCCGCGGTGTTGGCGGCATTGCAGGCGCTGGCGGAGGTCCTGCCGGTCGATCAGCACGCGGTGCGATCAGGCCTGTTGACCGCCCGCCCGCCGGGGCGGTTCGAGGTCCGGCGGGTCGGGGACGCGACCTGGGTGCTGGATGTCGCCCATAACCCGGAAGCCGCCCAGGCGCTGCGGGACAACCTTGCTGCCCAAGCTGTGGCCGGTCGAACCTCGGCCGTGCTCGGCATGTTGCGGGACAAAGATGTGAGCGGCGTGGTCGCCGCCTTGTGCGATCAGGTCGATGACTGGCACTTGGTCGGACTCGACGATCCGCGCGGCCTGAGCGCCGCGGCCCTGGAGGCGCGGGTGCGGGCTGCGGCACCGGCGGCGCAGACTGCCACGCATGCCGCGCTGGGGGACGCCTTGGCTCGGCTCCGGGCCGGTGCCGGCAGTACGGACCGGGTCGTGATCTGCGGGTCTTTCCTTACCGTCGGCGGCGCCATGGATTGGTTGCAGGATACTCCGCGGGCCGCAGCCGAACCGCTATAATCCGCGCACCCTGGTAGCAGTAGTACGAATCGGGCCTACGCATGGACGACAAACTGAAGAAACGTCTGGTGGGGGCCACTGTGCTGGCCTCGCTGGTGGTCATTTTCGTGCCCATGCTGGTGGAGCGGCGCGCGGAGCCGCCGGTGGTGGCGCCCTTGCCGAGTCTTCCGCCGCCCGCCCCCATGGCATTCGATTCGCAGTTGTTGCGCGAGGAGGTGCCGGCCCCGGAGCCGGTGCCTGGGGCCGCGCCCGATACCGGGGCTGCTGATACCGTGGCGGTGGAAGACCTCGAGCCACGCGTTGGGTTGAGCGTGTGGGTGATTCAGGTCGGTTCCTTCTCCAGCAAGGAGAACGCCGATCGACTGGTGCAGAAGCTGCGGGCAGCGGGCCTGGACACCATGGATGCCGACACCGTAGGCCTGCGCGGACAGACGCTGTACCGGGTACAGGTGGGCCCGGAGGCGGATCGGGCACGCGCCGAGTCGCTGTTGCCCAAGATCAAGGAGATCACCCGCCTGGACGGGAAGATCCTCCGCTATCCATGAGCCGGCGCTAGAATCGCATTGTTTTCCGGCCTAGCACCGCGGGACTGAAGCCGATGGCCTGGTTCGATTACCTCATCATCGGCATCCTGCTGCTGTCCGCGCTGCTCAGCCTGATCCGGGGTTTCGTCCGCGAGGCCTTTTCGCTGGCCGTGTGGTTGCTGGCGTTTTGGGTGGCCTGGAGTTTTTTCCGCGCCCTGGCGGTGCAATTGGCGCCCTGGATAGGCACCCCCTCGGTGCGTTTGGGGTTGGCATTCGCCGTGCTGTTGCTGGTGACGCTGGTGGTCGGGGGTTTGATCAATTTCCTGCTCGTCCGGTTGATCGAGCGCACCGGCCTCAGCGGCACCGACCGGTTGGTAGGCATGGTATTCGGGCTGGCCCGCGGCGTGCTGCTGGTGACCGTGCTGGTCCTACTGGCGGGTTTGACCCCGATGCCGCAGGATCCGTGGTGGCGGGAATCCCAGCTGGTGCCGTATTTCGAGGAGCTGGCGCTGTGGTTGCGCGAGCTGCTGCCGCAAGACATTGCCGACCGCTTTCAGTATGCGGCGGCCGGCTGGAGAGGGGACTGATATGTGCGGAGTCGTCGGCATCGTCGGCCAGGGTGCAATCAACCAGGCCTTGTATGACGCCTTGCTGGTGCTGCACCACCGCGGCCAGGACGCCGCCGGGATAGTGACCTTCGAGGGAAATAAGCTGCAAGTGCGCAAGGACAACGGCCTGGCCCGAGACGTTTTCGATACACCACACATGATCAACCTGCGCGGCAACATGGGTATAGGCCATGTGCGTTACCCGACCGCGGGCTGTTCATCGTCCGCCGAGTCTCAGCCTTTTTACGTCAATTCCCCCTATGGCATCGCCTTGGCGCATAACGGCAACCTGACCAACGCCGAGGGGCTGAAGCGCGAGCTGTTCGTCGAAGATCGCCGGCATATCAATACCGAGTCGGACTCGGAGATCCTGTTGAACATCTTCGCCCACGAGCTGCAGGCGCACGCCACCGGCTTGAGTATCGACGAGAACGACATCTTCCGCGCCGTCGCCGGCGTGCATCGGCGCTGCCGCGGCGGCTATGCGGCAGTGGCCTTGATCCCTGGCTACGGGGTGATCGCGTTTCGCGATCCGCACGGCATCCGCCCGATCGTGTTCGGGGCGCGCGGCCAGGGCCCGGCAACGGAGCTGATGGTCGCTTCCGAGAGCGTTGCCCTCGACACCCTGGGATTCGAGCTGATCCGCGACATCGACCCGGGCGAGGCGGTGATCTTCACCCTGGACGGTGCGCTGCACACGCGCCAGTGCGCGGACCACCCGGTGAAGTCGCCCTGCATCTTCGAGTTCGTCTACTTCGCCCGGCCGGACTCGGTCATCGACGAGATTTTCGTGCACAAGGCGCGGCAGCGCATGGGCAAGAAACTGGCGCGCAAGATCGAGCGGGTGTGGCCCAAACATGACATCGACGTGGTGATCCCCATTCCGGACACCAGCCGCACCGCTGCCCTCACCCTGGCCAACGAGATCGGGCTGCGTTATGCCGAAGGCTTTATCAAGAACCGTTACATCGGGCGCACCTTCATCATGCCGGGGCAAACGGTGCGCAAGCGCTCGGTGCGGCAGAAGCTCAACCCCATCGATGTTGAGTTCAAGGGCAAGAACGTGCTGCTGGTGGACGATTCCATCGTCCGCGGCACCACCTCCCGGCAGATCGTCGAGATGGCGCGTGATGCCGGTGCGCGCAAGGTCTATTTCGCCTCCGCCGCCCCGCCGGTGCGCTTCCCCAACGTCTATGGCATCGACATGCCGGCCGCGAGCGAACTGGTGGCCCATGGCCGTAGCGACGACGAGGTCTGTGCCTGGATCGGCGCCGACCGCCTGATCTACCAGGATCTGGAAGATCTCATTGACGCAGTGCAGAAGAAGGGCAATACCAAGATCGACCGCTTCGACAACTCGGTATTCAGCGGCGAGTACGTCACCGG
>JBFZDU010000077.1:0-6551 GCA_041307205.1 Gammaproteobacteria bacterium
TTTCTTCGCCTACCTGGTGGCCAACCTGTTCGGCAAGGTCGCCGACGAGATCGCCAGCGCCAAGCTGGTGATCCCCTGGTTGTTCGGCGCCTTGGGCGTGCCGGCCACACTCACCGGGTTCCTCGTGCCCATCCGCGAGGCCGGGGTGCTGCTGCCGCAGCTGGCGGTGGCGGCGGCGGTACGGCACCTCCCGGTGCGCAAGGGCGTGTGGCTGGTCGGCGCCCTGCTGTCGGCGCTGAGCCTGTTCGGCATGGCCGCCGCTGCCGTGACGCTGGACGGCACCGCGGCCGGCGGGGCCATCATCATGATGCTCATTGTCTTCAGCCTGGCGCGCGGCCTGTGTTCGGTCTCGGCCAAGGACGTACTGGGCAAGACGGTATCCAAGAGCCGGCGCGGCGCGCTGCTGGGTTGGAGCGCGAGCCTGTCCGGCATCGCGGTGCTGGCGATCGGCGTCTGGATGGGCAGCGTCGATCTGGCGGGCTCCGGCCTGCGCGTGTTTGCCGGGCTGCTGATCGCCGGCGGCGTGCTGTGGATCACGGCCACCCTGGCGTTCGCGGCCATCCGGGAACAGCCAGGAGCCACCGCGGGTGGCGGCAACGCCCTGGCGGTCGCGCTGCAACAGCTGCGCCTGCTGCGCGACGACGCGCCCTTCCGCCGGTTCGTATGCGCCCGCGCCCTGCTGCTGGCGGTGGCGCTGGCGCCGCCCTTTTATGTCCTGATTGCCCAGCAACACGCGCAGGCCGGGCTGCTCGGACTGGGCGCCCTGATCGTTGCCAACGGCCTGGCCACCAGCCTGTCGGCGCCCTTTTGGGGGCGACAGGGCGACAAGTCCAGCCGCAAGGTGATGGCCGCGGCCGCCGCCGGCGCCGGGTTGCTCGGGCTGTTCACCTGGGCCGCCGTGACCTTCGACTGGACCTGGGCAACCGGCGAGCTCGGCTTCGCCGCGATCTTCCTGCTGCTCAACGTGATGCACGGCGGGGTGCGGCTGGGCCGCAAGGTCTACCTGGTCGACATGGCCAGCGGCGACAACCGCGCCGCCTATGTCGCGGTGTCCAACACGGTCATCGGGGTACTGATGTTGGCGGGCGGCCTGATCGGGCTGATCGGCGACTGGCTGGGCGCGGCCGCCACGGTGCTGATGTTGGGGCTGCTGTCGCTGGTCGCCGCGTTCTACATCGGCCGACTGCCCGAGGTCAGCGAGCCTGACTGAGGCGGGGTCCCGACCAGCCACACGACCCCCGCGCAGCCAACGGCGCTTGACGCTCTTACCTGTCCCAGGGCACAGGGGATGCCCTGGAAGACGTGTTAGCATTTGATGACTTGCTTATCTCATTGGGCCATCCGGTCGCGATCAGCGGCCGCGGCAGGGCGTGGGGGCACGCAGGAGACCTTGCGATGAAATCTGTCCAGGTGCCGGTGCGGTTGGGCTGGCTGATGCCCTTCATGGGATGGTTGCCCCAGGTGGGCCGCGCCGAACTCAAGGCCGACACCCTCGCCGCGGTCACGGGCGCCATCGTGGTGCTGCCCCAAGGCGTGGCGTTCGCGACCATTGCCGGCATGCCCCCGGAATACGGGCTGTACGCCGGGATGGTGCCGGCCATGGTGGCCGCCCTGTTCGGATCGTCCCGTCACCTCGTTTCCGGCCCGACCACGGCCGCTTCGGTGGTGTTGTTCTCGGCCCTGTCCCTGCTCGCCGTCCCCGGCACACCCGACTACGTGGCCCTGGCGCTGACCCTGACCTTCATGGTCGGGGTATTCGAACTGGTCCTGGGCCTGGCGCGCATGGGCGCCCTGGTCAACTTCATCTCCCATTCGGTGGTGGTGGGATTCACCGCCGGTGCCGCCCTGTTGATCGCCGCCAAGCAACTCAAACACTTTTTTGGCGTCGAGCTGGACAGCAGCGGGCATTTCCACGAAATCCTGTTCAATTTTTCACTGCACCTCCCGGAGATCAATCCGGCCGCCACGACCGTAGCGGTCGCCACGCTGCTCGTCGGAATCGCCGTCAAACGCTGGGCGCCGCGCATCCCCTACATGATCGCCGCGATGCTGGGGGGCAGCCTGGTGGCCCTGGCCCTGCAGCATTTCGTCGGCGAAGCGGCCACGCACATCTCCACCGTCGGGGCCCTGCCGGCGTCCTTCCCGCCGCTGTCCGCGCCCAGCTTGACCATCGACCACATCAAGCACCTGGCGCCCTCGGCGTTGGCCGTGACTCTGTTCGCCCTGACCGAGGCGGCATCCATCGGGCGCGCCCTCGCCGCCCGCGGTGGCTATCGCATCGACGGCAACCAGGAATTCATCGGCCAGGGGCTGTCGAACATCACCGGCGCCTTCTTCTCCGGCTATGTCGCAACGGGCTCGTTCAACCGCAGCGCGGTCAACTATGATGCCGGGGCCAGGACCCCGCTGGCCGCGGTGTTCGCCGGCGCCTTCCTCATGGCCATAGTCCCGCTGGTGGCGCCGCTCGCCACCTATCTGCCCAAGGCCACCATGGCCGGTCTGTTGTTCCTGGTGGCCTGGGGCTTGATCAACTTCAAGGAGATTCGCCACATCCTGCATGCCTCGCGGCGCGAGACCGCGGTGCTCGCCGTGACTTTCTTCTCGGCGCTGTTCCTCGAACTCGAATTCGCCATCTTCGCGGGCGTGCTGTTGTCGCTGGTGCTCTACCTGGAACGCACCTCGAAGCCGCGCATCGTCACGCTCAACCCCGATCCACGGCTGCCCGGCCGGGCGCTGTCCAGCGACCCCGAGGTGGCCGCCTGTCCGCAACTGCGCATCATCCGCATCGATGGCTCGTTGTTCTTCGGCTCGGTGGCCCATGTCGAAAACGCGTTCGAGCGCATGCGGGCGGAAATCCCCCAACAGAAACACCTCGCCGTGGTGGCCGACGGCATCAATTTCGTCGACCTGCAGGGGGCCGAGGTGCTGGGCAGGGAGGCGAAACGCCGTCAGGACGACGGCGGCGGCTTTTACCTGATGAAAGTGAAAAAGGGCCTTTGGGATTCGCTCGAACGCTGCGGCTGCATCGATGCCACGGGCGCACGCAACGTGTTCCAGTCCAAGGAAGCTGGCATACACGCCATTTACCAGAAGCTGGACAAGGGCATCTGCGCGACCTGCGAGCGGCGCATTTTCAAGGAATGCCAAAGCACTCGGCCACGGGCTTGAGCCGCCCCCACCAGCGCGGCGCGTCAGCCCCCTTCGCCACACCCAACACCGGGACGCCTGGGCGCACCACCGCGGACTGCTGCCGGCAGCCCGCGCCGGCCCCAAGCTCCAGCCGCAGCGGTCAGCCGGCCCCCCGAGACGGTGCCTACCGCGGAGACCTCGGCGCGCTACTGCCGGTGTCCGCCGGATTCAGGTAAATGACATTGGGTGTCCCGCCCCAGCCATACCCGGGGTTACCGCCCCAGCCGTAGCCCGGATAGCCGCCCCAGCCATAGCCGGGGTGACCGCCCCAACCGTAACCGGGATAGCCGCCATACCAGGGACCGCCGCGCCAAGGCCGGTCGTAGTAGTAGTCATTGTCGCCCCACCAGGCGCCGGCGTTACCGGCCGCCACAGTGGTCATCACGAGGAGGGTACTAAGCAGCAGTTTCTTCATGACACGAGAACCAGATGTCCAGGGCGAAAAAAAGTCTGCCTCAGGGTGCCGGGATGGTCAACATCCCGGGATGACCCGCCCCCTGGGAAGTCCGGCATCGCCCCCTGATCCACGTAGCGACCGTTCCGATGCCGGTACCCCGCCAGCGCAGCGTCCGGCCGCGCATGGGGCACGCTCAGGCATTCGACCACCTGCGCCCGATACCAGCCGGCCGGGGGAGGAAACAATGCCTGCGCTTGCCGGCAGAAGAATGGCCGGCAACCGCTGTCCCCAAGCTGCGGTGTCCGCACCCCGCGGCGCCCCCTGGCGCCGGCCACGTCACCCGGCCCTGGGTCACCGCGGCCCCGTCAGGCCAACCCGAACCATGCCTAACAGCCTGTTTTTTGCCGCTCCAGGCTGAAAGAGAAAAAAATTTTCGGCGCCGTGAGGGAAACGGCGCCCGAACCGCGCTTTGGTCAGTAGGAGCCGCTCTCACCGCGGCTCCCACAAGCGGCGGAGCCAGGGACAAGGGCAAAACTGCGCAGCCCGCACCCGCAGCGCACCACGACGGATCCGCCACGCCAGTCCAACGACGCAAGGAGAGATGACCATGCTATCCATGAACCCCAAGCGCGCACGCCTCGCCCTCAGAGCCACGCTACTGGCGGCGCAGGGCCTGCTGCTGTGTTCACCCGCCGCCAGGGCCGCCGTCCCGGGGCTGTCCTGCGATCCCGACCGCTGCGTGGTCGAGATCAACCAAAGCCTGGCATTCGAGGCGGCCGCCGGTGCGACCTTCGAGACCGCCGGCACGATCGAGATGAGCGGCCAGGTGCTGCTCCGCACCCCGGTGGGGACGGCACAGCTACTCGAAGCCGACCTGACCTTCGAACCGCGCCCCGAAACGCCCGAGGTGCCCTTCGAATTGTACGGCAGCGCCATGGCCCCCCTGCCGGGCCTGCCGCTGCTGGGCGGCGCGAGCATCCACGCGCAGCCGCTGGCCGCCGTGGGTCTGGTCAGTCGCGACACCCTGCGGGCGATGCTGGACGACCCGTTTGGGGGCTACCGCCTGCCGCTGGCCGAGAACCCCAAGGACCCGGCGGGCGACCCGAACGACCTGCAGGAACCCCTGTACCTGTTCTTCCATTTCGAAACCGGCCTGGCCCTGGACGTGCCCCTGGGGGCGGCGCTGGGCTTCGATACCACCGAACACGACCCCTTCGGTTTCTCGGTTCCGGGCGACCAGAGCGTGACCTTTGTGCTCGACCCCACTGAGCCTTACTTCTACCTGTCGCAGAACGCCCGCGAGATCCTGCTCGACGCGGCCGACCGGGCGATCAACCGGGCGCGCACGGCCAACGCGCAACGCCAGCAGTCCAACCCCGACCCGTCCGACCCCACACCCGCCCCCGACGCACAACCGGCGGACGGCTCACCATGGCCGGATCTGGGCGAGTTCGCCTTTTCCTGGCTGGGCGGCATCCCGTTCGAGCCGGAGTCGACCTGGGGCCTGCCGGCAGACGTCGGCCATTTCAAAGGCCAGTTGTACGTCGAGACCACCCTGCCGCTGTACAAATTCGTCGAGATCAACGGCAGCATCGTGACTTACGCCGGGGAGCACGGCTTCGAGCAGGCCGGCAACGGTGAGGTACAGGTCAGCTTCGACCTGGTTCCCGGCGTGCTCAACTTCAACTTCCCGCTCGGCCAGGCCAGCGCCGGCCTCAAAGTCACCGATGAGGAACAGCTGGTGTACTTCAGCGGCCTCAACGCGCCCGATTTCTCCTTCCTGCCGCCGTTCGTGCCCTTCGCGCCCGCCAACGAGACCCGCGTCGCCGGCTACATCTCGGTGCAGGATCCGAGCGCGGCCCGGCTCTATGCCGAAGGCCAGTTCGGTTACGACACCGAGAACCTGCGCCGCCTCACCGGCCTCGACCTGAGCAACCTCATGGTCAACACCGCGCACCTGAGCATCGACGAAAACGGCTTCCGGCTGCGCGGCCGCACCGCGTCGAGTATTCACCCCTCGATCCAGCTCGGCGGCAGCGTCGAGGTCGACGTGTATGTCGCCATCCAGCGGCCGCAGGACTCCTACCTGAAAATGACCGGCCAGATGCTGGTGGCCGGGGTCGGCCTCAGCCCCGCCAGCGTCACGGTCAGCGGCGCCGGCCTGGTCATCGAGGGCCAGTTCGTCACGCCGCTATCCAGCATCGCCATGACCGGGAGCATCACCGCGGCCGGCCCCAGCCTGAGCGGCTCCGCCGGGATCCTGTTCCCCTTGGATACCGTCGCCAAGGCGCTGGATGCGGCCCGCGCCGACGTCATTGCGGCGCAGCAGGAAGTCGAGCGGGTGCAGGTCCTGATCAATCAGATGCGCGGGGTGGTGCAGGCCGAGCGGCAGCGGGATGCCGCCAACATCGCCGCCGCGGGTGCCAAAGTGGCCGCCGCCCAGACCCAGGTCAACAGCCTGCAGTCCAGCATCAACTACCACAACGGCCTGATCGCCTCGTATCAGCGGGCGATCAGCAACAAACGCGCCTGGTACAACAAGCAGCCCTGGTACAAGAAAACCTGGGCCTGGGCCGAGTACAGCGCCTACGCTGCGGCCAAGTCGGCCCAGATCGCCTACCAGGGCAGCATCGTCGCCGGCCTGCATACGGCGAAGGCCACGGCCCAGGCGGCCCTGACGATCGCCCAAGGGGCGCTGCAGCTGGCGCAGGCCGCTGCGGTCACCCTGCCGATCGACCTCGACCCGCGGGTCGCCACCCTGATCGCGGCGCTCGAAACTGCCCGCGGCACACTGCGGCTGGCCGAACTCGCCCTGCCGGCACTGCCGCACATCGATGCCGACTTCCACGGCCTGATCAGCCTCGGCCTGGATCTGGGGGGTCTGCGCGGCGCGGTGACGGCCGATCTCAACGGCGTCTCGCTGCTCGACGGCCAGGTGGTCTTCGGTGCCAAGCCCAAGGCCTGC
>JBFZDU010000078.1:0-4134 GCA_041307205.1 Gammaproteobacteria bacterium
GTCGCCGCGCGCCGGGACCCGGGGCGGGGCGGGGACAGCGGGCGGCGGGTCGCTGCAGCCGGACAGCAACAGGGACAGGACCAACAGCGACTGAGCGAGGCGGGCAATGACGACCATCGGGATACTCCGGCAGCTTGAACTCTACCCCCGGCGGGGGGGCGGCGTGTCGTTCAGGCGGCTTGGCTGGAGGGTGGTCGGTACGGCGTGTCGCGATAACCCGGCACGGTGTCGTGACCCGCACTGCGGGGCTGGTGCGTGGACGGGGGGTCGGGGATGACGGCAAGCCGCCCGCCGGAACCGGCGGCCTGCGGGGTGCAGGCCATGCAGTGGGTGCAATGACCGCGGCTACAGCAATCGGCCGTGACGCCTTCCTCGGCCGGCGTGCCGGCGTCATGGCAGGCGTGAACAGCCGCCTGCACCGCGGGCGCCAGGCTCAGCAGGGGTCCAAGCCACAGCAGCAAGGCCACCCACCCGGCCAGGAACCGGGCGGCTCGGCCGGGGCGGTGGTGCGCGGTGCCGCTGCTGCAGCTCGATGTCGCCATCGGCCGATTATGGGCCAAGCAGTCGATCAAGCAAGCGCCTTCGGCTCCCGGCCTGCCGGCTGCGCGCGGAGCCGGCGCAGTCGAAAACGGGGCTGTGGCCATGGACCGGCCCCGCAACAGCAACAATGATCGGCACTGGGAAGGCCGACGCGCGGCGCAGCCAGTAACTCAGGGACCAGCTGATGGCCGAAAACGACAACCTGCCCAAAGGCGGCAATCTCCGCTGCGAAGCCGAACTCTTCAAGGCCGCCGACAAACTGCGCGGCAACATGGAACCCAGCGACTACCAGCACGTCGCCCTGGGGCTGATCTTCCTCAAGGACATCTCCGACGCCTTCGAGGCCCGCCATGCCCCGTTGCTGGCCGAAGACCCACAGGCCGCGGAAGACCAGGATGAATACCTCGCCGACAACATCTTCTGGGTGCCCAAGGATGCGCGCTGGTCGCACCTGCAGGCCAACGCCGAGCGCCCCGAGATCGGCACCCCGATCGACGCCGCCATGCGCGCCATCGAGAAGGACAACGAATCCCTCAAGGGCGTGCTGCCCAAGGACTATTCCCGACCGGCGCTCAACAAGCGGATGCTGGGCGAACTGATCGACCTGATCCAAGGCATCGGCCACCTGCTCCCCGCTCCCGCAAGCGGGATCTGATGGCCTTCCTCTCCGAAGCCCAACTGGAATCCGCGCTGCTGGAGCAGCTTGCCGGGCTGGGCTTCGCCTGTGCCTCGGACGACGTCGTCGGCCCCGATGGCAGGCAGCCGGAGCGGGCGGCCTAAGACGAGGTCGTCCCCAGGGCGCGTCTCACCGCCGCCGTAGCGCGACTGATCCCGGCGCTGTTTCGCAGCAATGCACTGCCGGTGACATCCGACGGCCTGGCCGCACGGGTGGGCTCGCTGTCGGCGGACAGCGAACGCTTCATGCCCTGGCGCACCACCTACGGCGCACGCATCGAGCCCAAGGGATTGCCGGAGATGGCCACCCCGATCGAGGGCGTATTCGAGCAAGGGCGCTTCCTCGACCTGGTGCGCCAGACACCGGTGCAGGCGCGGGACCGCGAGCACCTGCGCAACCGCGCTTCGGGCGGCGTGATCTTTACCACCCTGCAGGAGTTCTCCCCAGCGGCGGACGAGACCGATTTTCCGGCGCTGACGGATCGCTCCAATGTCGTGGTCAGCGCCGACGAGGCACACCGCAGCCAGTACGGCTTCAAGGCCAGGGCGGTCAGCAAGACCGGCGAGATCGCCTAGGGCTTTGCCAAGTAGCTGCACGACGCCCTGCCCAATGCCTCTTGCATCGGCTTTACCGGTACGCCGATCGAGGCGACCGATGTGAACACCCCGGCGGTGTTCGGCCACTACATCGACATCTACGACATCAGCCGCGCGGTGGAAGATGGCGCCACGGTCCCGCTCTACTACGAGTCGCGGCTGGCGCGCATCGAGCTGGATGAGGACGAAAAGCCGCGCATCGATGCCGAAGTCGAGGCGCTGCTGGAGGACGAGGACGAACCCAGGGCCGAACGCTCCAAACAGAAGTGGAGCACGGTCGAAGCGCTGGTAGGGAGCGACAAGCGGCTGGCACTGGTGGCCGCCGACCTGGTGCAGCACTTCGAGGACCGGGTGGCGGCACTCTAATGGCCGGACGGTGATGGTGTGCATGAGCCGCCGCATCTGCGTGGCGCTCTACGACGCGATCATCAAGCTGCGGCCGCACTGGCACAGCAGTGACGACAGTGCCGGCAGCATCATGATCGTGATGACCGGCGCGGCCAGGATCGCCGGACGCCAGGCACCGCCTCCCGGTATAGTCTGGCGCTGCCAATAGCACCGCTCAGAGGTTGGGAGCCCCCGCATGTCCCATGCGCCACTCGACCAGGTCCTGATCCTGCTCGCCCTGTCCGTGGTGACGGTGGCGGCGTTTCGCCGCCTGCACCTGCCGCCGATCCTGGGCTACCTGTGCGTCGGCCTGCTGGCCGGTCAGCACGCCCTGGGCTGGATCCCGCACAGCGCCGTGGTCGATCTGCTCGGCGAGGTTGGCGTCGTGTTCCTGCTGTTCATGATCGGCCTGGAGATCTCGCTGCCGCACCTGCTGGCCATGAAGCGCGCGGTGCTGGGCTTCGGCGGGACCCAGGTGGCCTTGTCGACGCTCGCCGCCCTGGGGATAGCCTGGGCGGTCGGCGTGCCCTGGGAAGGGGCCTTGATCGTCGGGGGCGCCCTGGCCCTGTCCTCGACCGCGATCGTTGCCAGGCAGTTGACCGAGCAGGTCGAGATGCAGAGCCGCCATGGCCGGCTGGCGCTGGGCATTCTGTTGTTCCAGGACCTGGCCGTGGTTCCGTTCCTGGTGGTGATCCCGATCCTGGGCGGACACGCCGCCGATGGCATGGGCGGGACCTTGCTGCTGGCCCTGCTCAAGGGGGTTCTGGTCATAGTCGCCATGCTGCTGGCCGGGCGCTGGCTCACGCGGCCGCTGTTTCACCGCGTGGCGGCCGCGCACTCGGTGGAGTTGTTTACCCTGACGGCCCTCTTGGTGGCCCTGACCGCGGCCTGGCTCACCCAACTGGCCGGCCTGTCGCTGGCGCTCGGCGCCTTCATTGCCGGCATGCTGATCGGCGACACCGAGTACCGGCACCACGTGGAGACCGAGATCCGGCCGTTCCGCGACGTGCTGATGGGCCTGTTCTTCATCACCGTGGGCACCCACCTCGATCTGTTGGCCTTGCCCGGGATGCTGCACTGGGTGGCCTTGCTGGTACTGGGCCTAGTGCTGGGCAAGGCCCTGCTGATCGCCGCCCTGGTCCGCCTGGGTGGCTACGAGGCCGGCGTGGCGCTGCGCACCGGCATAGTGCTCGGCCAAGGCGGGGAGTTCGGCTTCGCCCTGCTGGCCCTGGCCCTGAGCCACGGGCTGCTGAGTGCGGCGCAGGTCCAGCCGATCCTGGCCGCGGTGGTCATCTCCATGGCGATCGCGCCGTTGCTGATCCGCCGCAACGGCCCGATCGCGGTCTGGGCCAGCCGCTCCTACCGGACCCACAAACAATCCGATGCCCATGTGATCGGCGAGCAGGCCGCGCAGTTGGGCAGCCATGTCATCGTCTGCGGCTTCGGCCGCATCGGCCAGAACCTGGCGCGGTTCCTCGACGAGGAACGCATCGACTACCTCGCCCTGGACATGGACCCGACCCTGATCAGCGAGGCCTGGGAAGCCGGTCAGCGCGTCTACTTCGCCAATGCCGCCCATGCCGAGATCCTGCACGCGGCCGGGCTGGACCGGGCGCGCGCCCTGGTCATCACCTTCGACGATCACCTCGCCGCCCAGCACATCATCGAGGCCGTGAGGCGCCTCAACCGGGACATCCCGGTGATCGTGCGTGCCCGGGACGACGCCCATCTCGAAGCCCTGGAAGACGCCGGCGCCAGCGCCGTGATCCCCGAGTCGGTGGAAGCCAGCCTGATGCTCGCCACCCATCTGTTGAACGAACTGGGCGTCGACCTCGACGAGATCCAGCGTGTCGTCGAAGAGGCCCGGACCGATCACTATCGACGGGTACGCGGCTACTTTCACGGTGGCGAGGAAATCAAGGGTCTGGCCGGAAT
>JBFZDU010000079.1:0-4419 GCA_041307205.1 Gammaproteobacteria bacterium
CGGTGCGCGGTGCCGAAGGCGTCCATCACGAACACGTCGCACAGAGCCGCGTATTGCCTGGCCAGCTCCTCGTTGTCCTTCTTTTCGCCCTTGTTGAAGCGCACGTTCTCCAGCAGCACCAACTCACCGTTTGCCACTACGGGCGGGGTACCCAGGTAGTCCTTGATCAGACGCACCGGCGTGCCGCGTTTGGCGCTCAGGTCGTTGGCCACCGGCAGCATCGAGTTCTCCTCGGAGTACACGCCTTCTTCGGGGCGGCCGAGATGCGACATGACCATGACCTTGGCGCCGGCCTTCAGGCAGTGCTCGATGGTGGGCATGGACGCGCTGATGCGCGCATCCGAGGTCACCCTGCCGTCTTTGACCGGCACGTTGAGGTCGGCACGGATCAGTACGCGCTTGCCGGCGAGGTCGAGATCGGTCAGCTTGATGAACATGGGCTCTCCGTTAGTGTCTGCTAGAGATGTTTGGCAAGGGGCCGCCCTTGCCGAACCGCTCTGGGATGGCGGGCCGAGGGCCTGGGGCCGAGGGCCGAGGAAAAACCCCGATCCCTGTCGATCCCAGGCCCTTGGCCCTTGGCCCTAGGCCCTAGGCCCTGTCGCAGGCTTCAGCCTGCGACATGCTCCACCATGCGCAGCATATTGCAGGTGTAGCCGTACTCGTTGTCGTACCAGGCGACCACTTTGACAAAGGTCGGATCCAGCGCGATGCCGGCCTCGGCGTCGAAGATCGACGGGGTGGAACGACCGCGGAAGTCGGTCGCCACCACCTTCTCGTCGGTGTAGGCCAGCACCCCAGCCAGGTCGCCGGACTGCGAGGCGGCCTTCATGGCGGCGCAGATCTCGTCGTACTTGGCTTCCTTGTTCAGCTCGACGGTCAGGTCGACCACGGACACGTCGGAGGTCGGCACGCGGAAGGCCATTCCGGTCAGTTTGCCGTTGAGCTCGGGCAGCACTTTGCCCACGGCCTTGGCCGCACCGGTGGAGGACGGGATGATGTTCTCCAGGATGCCGCGGCCGCCGCGCCAGTCCTTCATGGACGGACCGTCGACGGTCTTCTGGGTGGCGGTGGCAGCATGCACTGTGGTCATCAGGCCACGCTTGATGCCCCAGTTGTCGTGGAGCACCTTGGAAACTGGCGCCAGGCAGTTGGTGGTGCAGGAGGCGGCGGAGACGATGGCCTGGCCGGCGTAGGTCTTGTGGTTGACCCCGTACACGAACATCGGGGTGGCGTCCTTGGAGGGCGCGCTCTGCACGACTTTCTTGGCGCCGGCGGCAATGTGCTTCTGGCAACTCGGTTCGTCCAGGAAAAAACCGGTGCACTCGATCACCAGCTCGGCCCCGACCTCGCCCCACTTGAGGTTGGCCGGATC
Organism: Gammaproteobacteria bacterium; assembly: GCA_041307205.1. Classification (GTDB taxonomy): domain Bacteria; phylum Pseudomonadota; class Gammaproteobacteria; order Chromatiales; family Chromatiaceae; genus JARRQB01. The sequence continues at coordinate 1,373 of JBFZDU010000079.1, forward strand.
GCGCTCGGCGGTCAGGCGGATTTTCTTGCCGTTGACGATCATGGTGCTGCCGTCGACCGCGATGTCGCCCTGGAAGTTGCCGTGCACCGAGTCGTACTTCAGCATGTAGGCCAGGTAGTCGGGATCGAGCAGGTCGTTGATGCCGACCACTTCGATGCCGGGGAAGTCCTTGGCGATGGCGCGGAACGCCATGCGGCCGATGCGGCCGAAACCGTTGATACCTACTTTGATAGTCATTGCGCAGATCCTCCTGCTAACTCGGATGGGATGTACCAGGGATTGATTCGGGGTGCGCGGGCACCGGTCGCGTCAGGCCAGCGACTCCACCGCGGCGATCACGGCCGCCGCAGTGACGTTGAAGTGCTTGTACACCTCACCGGCCGGCGCCGACTCGCCGAAGGTATCGACGCCGATCACCTTGCCGTTCAGCCCGACGTATTTGCGCCAGTAGTCGGTGACACCGGCCTCAACCGCGACCCGCGCGGTGCAGGCGGACGGCAGCACCGATTCCTTGTAGGCCGCATCCTGCGCGTCGAAGGTGTCGGTCGACGGCATGGAGACCACGCGCACCTTGCGACCCTTGCCGCTCAGTTCTTCGTATGCCGCCACGGCGAGTTCCACTTCGGAACCGGTGGCGATGATGATGGCCTGCGGCGCACCTTCGCAGTCGCGCAGCACATAGCCGCCCTGGGCGATGGCCCGGATCTGGTCGTCGCTGCGGGCCATGTGCGGCAGATTCTGGCGGGACAGGATCAGGCTGGTGGGGCCGGTCTTGCGCTCCACGGCCAGCTTCCAGGCCATCGCGGTCTCGACCGCGTCGGCCGGACGCCACACCGACATGCGCGGGATCATGCGCAGGGTCGCGGTCTGCTCCACCGGCTGGTGGGTGGGGCCGTCCTCGCCCAGTCCGATCGAGTCGTGCGTGAACACGTGGATCGGGCTGATCTTCATCAGCGCCGCCATGCGCAGGGCGTTGCGGGCGTACTCGGAGAACATCAGGAAGGTCGCGCCGTAGGACTTGAAGCCACCGTGCAGCTGGATGCCGTTCATGATGGCGGCCTGGGCGAATTCGCGCACGCCGTAGTGGATGTAGTTGGCGGCGCCGTCGTGGCGCGACAGGCCCTTGGAGCCCTTCCAGATCGTCAGGTTGGAACCGGCCAGGTCGGCAGAGCCGCCCAGCAGTTCGGGCAGCAGCGGCCCGTAGCCATTGAGCGCGTTCTGCGACGCCTTGCGGCTGGCGATCTTCTCGGCTTTGGCGTCGACCGCGGCGACGAAGGCACTGGACTGTGCTTCCCAGTCGGCGGGTAGCGCGCCGGCCATGCGCCGGCTGAACTCCTCGGCTTCGGCCGGATAAGCGGCCTGGTAGGCGGCGAAGCTGTCGTTCCAGGCGGCCTCGGCGGCGGCGCCCTTGTCCTTGGCGCTCCAGCCGGCATAAACCTGTTCCGGCACGTCGAACGGACCGTGGTTCCAGCCCAGCTCCTTGCGGGTCAGCTCGATCTCGTCGGCACCCAAGGGCGCGCCGTGGCACTCTTCCTTGCCCGCCTTGTTGGGCGAACCGAAGCCGATGGTGGTCTGGCAGCAGATCAGGGTCGGCTTGCCGGTCTCGGCGCGGGCCTGCTCGATGGCGGCCTTGACCGCAGCGGCGTCGTGGCCGTCGACCTTGGGGATCACCTGCCAGCCGTAGGCGGCGAACCGGGCCGGGGTGTCGTCGGTGAACCAGGCCGGATGCCCGTGACCGCCGCGTACCTCGCCGTCGATGGAGATGTTGTTGTCATCGTAAAAGGCGATCAACTTGCCCAGGCCCAGGGTGCCGGCCAGCGAGCAGGCTTCGTGGGAGATGCCTTCCATCAGGCAGCCGTCACCCAGGAAGACGTAGGTGTAGTGATCGACGATGGCGTGGCCGGGCTTGTTGAACTGCGCCGCCAGGACCTTTTCGGCAATGGCCATGCCGACGGCGTTGGTGACGCCCTGCCCCAGCGGTCCGGTGGTGGTCTCGACGCCCGGCGCGTAGCCGTACTCGGGGTGACCCGGGGTCCGGGAATGCAGCTGTCGGAACTGCTTCAGATCCTCAATGGTCAGATCGTAGCCGGTGAGGTGCAGCAGGCTGTAGATCAGCATGGAGCCATGACCGTTGGACAGCACGAAGCGGTCGCGGTCCGGCCACTTGGGATTGGCCGGGTTGTGCTGCAGATAATCGTTCCACAGCACTTCGGCGATGTCCGCCATGCCCATGGGGGCGCCCGGGTGGCCCGAATTGGCCTTCTGCACGGCATCCATACTGAGGGCACGGATGGCGTTGGCAAGCTCACGGCGTGAGGACATAGATCTCTCCCCTCGAAGACTCTGAAAAAAACCTTTCAGCCCCCCGCATCCGCAGACACGGCAGACCCTCGTAACAGCGTTCAGCCGCGTTTTCCGGCCAACGGCCGACCGGCGGAACGGCCGGCGCCACACCCTGGCGCCCGTGACCTGGCGGCCTGCTCCCTCATCCGGCGCTACGCGCCACCAGTTCCCGGCGGGAGATAGGGACTCGCCGCGGCCGGCGGCCGTTTTCTGGGAAAGTGCGGTGTTCGGCGCCCTTAACCGAACACCTTGCGCACACGGCCCGCGGCCGGTTCAGCGCTCAATGGGTCGCGTATTGTCTACCAGGAAGCGGATGCCGGGCAACCCAACAACCCCGGAATATTCAAATACACCTATAAACTAGTAGTATCGAAGCCGCAGCATAACGTAACATGCTGTATTTAAGAATATTTTATTCGCGCCACTTGATGGAGCAGCCGATGCTGGGCGTTTGCTCGACCGGGCCCCGGCCGGTCTCGGCCACCTGCCGCATGGCCTCGAACAGCTCGCGGCGGGCCCCCGGCGGGGCCGTTTCCTTGCGGCTGGCATCGAGGCGCCCACGATATTGCAACTGCAGCTCGGCGTTGTAACCGAAGAAATCCGGGGTGCAGACCGCCCCGTAGGCACGAGCCACGGCTTGCGAGGCGTCGAACAGGTAGGGAAAGGGCAGTCCCCAATCGCGGGCGATGCGCTGCATCTGCTCG
>JBFZDU010000080.1:0-6556 GCA_041307205.1 Gammaproteobacteria bacterium
TCGCCGGCGCTCGACCCCCAGGTCCTTGCGCGCCTGGTGGAGTTTGCGGCGCGCAACGGCTTTGCCACCGACGACCTGATCCTGGTGCGCCACGACACCCCGTGACCGCCACCACGACCGCACGGGTTTTGACGCCGCGGCGTCGAGCCGGGACAGGGGTCGAGGGTCATGCGCCTGCCCGGTGGGGAGATGGCCCGGCCGCACCACCGGTACAGACCGCCGCGACAAAAATTACGCCCCGCCGGCGATTCCGACCCGCCCCCGGTCGGGCAAGCCCATACTTTTTGCAGGTTGGCTCCCGCTAAGGCAATTCCCGATCATGCTCCGGGAATCAACTAAGTTAGACTAACGGGCGGCACGGCTGGGTCGGGATCGGATCGCCCCCGTCAACACAGGTTCTGTAACCCATGGACTATTCCTTGGAGAAGGCGCAACGACTTCGCTTCTGGACCGAAGACCCGCGGGTGATCGGGATCGTCCAGAACGTGGCGGACGGTGTGATCGGGATCGACGTCAACGGTTACATCGAGCTGTTCAACCCGGCCGCGGAACGCCTGTTCGGCTACAGCGCCGGGGAGGTGATGGGCCGCAATGTCAAGCTGTTGATGCCGCCGGCGTATGCCGAGCGGCACGACGGCTTTCTCAGGGACTATGTTGCAACCGGCACCCGCCACATCATCGGCAGCGGCCGCGAGGTGGCCGGGCGGCGCAAGGCCGGCAGCGATTTCCCCATGTACCTGTCGGTCGGCGAGATCGACCTGCCGGACTTTCGCGGTTTCATCGGCATAGTCCACGACCTCAGCGCACAGAAAGCCGCCGAACGCAATCTGGCCGCCGCCGGGCAGTTCCTGCAGGCCATCATCGACGCCATCCCTTCGGCACTTGTGGGCGTTGACCGCGCCGGCCGGGTGACGCACTGGAACCGCGCGGCGGCCGAGCAGCGCACCCTGACCCCGGCCCAGGCCATCGGTCGACCCTTCAATGACCTGTTCCCCTGCCTCGACCTGCACCCCAGCGAGGTGAGCGCCGCCATAGACCGGCAGCAATCGCTCGGCAAGGAGCGCCTGCCGATCCCGCAAGGCGGCGAAACGCGCTATGTCGACCTGATGGTCTGTCCGCTGGCTGACGATGGCGGCGGTGCCGTCATCCGCATCGATGACGTCACCGAGCGGGTGCGGATGGAGGAGATGATGGTCCAGACCGAGAAGATGATGTCGGTCGGCGGGCTGGCCGCGGGCATGGCGCACGAGATCAACAACCCGCTCGGGATCATCGCGCAGGGCTGCCAGAACCTGCTGCGGCGGGTCTCGCCGGAGATTCCGGAAAACCTGCGCATCGCCGGCGAACTCGGGGTCGAACTCGACCTGGTGCGCGAGTACCTCGGGCGCCGCGGCTTCTTCCGCTTCATGGAGGGCATGCAGGAGGCCACCGGGCGCGCCAGCCGCATCGTCAGCGACATGCTGGCCTACAGCCGGCGCAGCGCCTCCAGCTTCGTGCCCGCCCGCATCAACGACCTGATCGACACGGTGCTGCGCCTGGCGAGCCACGACTATGACCTGAAGAAGAGCTACGACTTTCGCCGGATCGAGATCCGCCGCGAGACCCTGGGCAGGTCGGACGAGGTCTACTGCGACGCGATGGCGATCGAGCAGGTGCTGTTGAACCTGCTGCGCAACGCCGCCCAGGCCATGGCCGCGAGCCCTGGCGACCAGGCCCCGCAGATCAGCCTGCGCGTGGTCGATGAAGGCGATTGGGTGCGGCTGGAAGTCGCGGACAACGGCCCGGGGGTGACCGAGGACGTGGCGCGGCGCTTGTTCGAACCCTTCTTCACCACCAAACCGGTCGGCGTCGGCACCGGACTCGGCTTGTCGGTCGCCTACTTCATCATTACCGAACAGCACCGCGGCACCATCAGTTTCGACGCGGCGCCCGGCCAGGGCGCGCGCTTCGTGATCCGCTTGCCGCACCAGGGGAGGCCGTATGGGTCTGGCGATAATGGTCGTCGATGACGAGATCGCGATCTGCGACAACCTGCAGGCCTACCTCGAAGACGAGGGATTGCTGGTGCACACCGCCTACTCGGGCGAGGAAGCGGTCCAGCGGATCGCCGACGGCCTCGCGGTGCAGGCCTGCATCATGGATCTGCGCTTGCCGGGCATCAACGGCGCCGAGGCCATCCTGCAAATCCGCAGCCTCGCCCCTGCGGTCCGCTTCGTCGTCCACACCGGCTCCGCAAACGATGCCGTGATCGCGGAACTGCAGCGCGCCGGCCTGGGGAACACCCCGGTGTTCAAAAAACCGGTGGCCGATATGTCCGAACTCGCCCGGGTCGTTGCCGGCATGTGCAGCGCGCCGTAACGCCCAGAGCCCGTTGATGGACAACGCCGTCGCCGGCACCCCTGGCCGCCGCCAGATCCTGGTCATCGAGGACGACCCGGTGGTGCGCTTCAACATCGTCAGCTATCTCGAAGACAGCGGCTACACGGTGGCCGAGGCGGACAGCGGCGAGCAGGGCGTGGCGGTGGTCCGCGATGCCTGCCCGGACTTGGTGCTGTGCGATCTGCGCATGCCCGGCATGGACGGGCTCGACGTGCTGCGCGTGCTGGGCGCCGAACAACCCGATCTTCCAACCGTAGTGGTGTCCGGCACCGGCGTCCTGAGCGATGCCGTGGAGGCCCTGCGCACCGGCGCCTGGGACTTCGTCACCAAGCCGATCCAGGACATGGCGGTACTGGAGCACGCCATCGACGGCGCCCTGGACAAGGCGCGCCTGATTCGCGACAACCGCCACTACCAGGTCGAATTGCAACAAGCCAACGCCTTGCTACAGGAACACCTGGAGCAGTTCCGGCAGGACGCCGCCGCTGGCCGCACCATCCAGCAGCAGCTGATGCCGCCGGCCGAACGCCGGCTCGGGGCGTACCGGCTCAGCTGCCAACTGCTGCCGTCGCTTTACCTCAGTGGCGACTTCGTCGACAACTTCGTGATCGACCATCGCCACATCGGCTTTTTCCTCGCCGACGTCTCCGGTCACGGCATGTCCTCGGCCTTCGTGACGGTGTTGCTGAAGAGCTTCATGCAGCGCTACCAGGAACTGCTGCACAACGACGGCGAGCGCACCATCCTCAGCCCGGCGCAGACCCTGGCCCGGTTGAACCGCGACCTGCTGGCGCAGCGCTTGGAGAAATACCTGACCATGTTGTACGGCGTCCTCGACGTCGCGGAAAATCGCCTGTGTTTCGCCAACGGTGGGCACCTGCCCGGGCCGGTGCTGTTCGACGGCACCGCGGCGCGCTATCTGGAAGGCCGCGGCCCGCCGGTGGGCCTGTTTGCGGATGCCGCTTACGAGAACATCGAGGTGCGGTTGCCCGACCGGCACCTGTTGGCATTGTTTTCGGACGGCGTGCTGGACGCCCTTCCCGAGCGCCATCTGCGCGACAAGTGCGCGCGTTTGCTACAGGCGGTGAGCCGCAAGGGGCTGAGCGCGACCGACGTGCTGCGCGCGCTCGGCCTGACGACCAGCGAGGGCCAGCCCGACGACATCACTCTGTTGATCCTGGAACGCGAGGACTGAACATGGCGGCTGGCAATGCCCGCTACGCGCAGGCGGACGGCATCTGGTTCTTCAAACTGGCCGGCGATCTGCGCCATACCCTGGCACCGGCGCTCAATGCCGTGCTCGACCGGGCCTTCGCCGCACCGGATACGGCCGGCTTCGTGATCGACCTGTCCGAGGCCGAAAACATCGACAGCACCTGCCTGGGGATTCTCGCCCGCATCGGCAAGCGTACCCAGGCCACCCGGCCGGTCATAGTGACTGCCGGCGAGGACATTCGCGAAGTGCTCCTGGCGGTGTGTTTCGACCGCATCTTCGACCTGGTGGACCATTCCGGGCCCGGTGACGCCACCCTGCAGGACCTGCCCGCCGCCAGCGCCGACATGGCGGCGATGCGCCAACTGGTATTGGACGCCCATCGGCGGCTGTGCGACCTCGACGAGCGCAACCACAAGGCCTTCCGCGACGTGATCGAGGCCCTGGAGGGGGATGACGACAGCGCCAGCCCGCGCTAAGCCAGCCCGGTCCGCAGGCACCTCGGCCGCGGTCGGATCGGATCTGGGCGGCCCCTCCCTGTGCATGGCGAACGCGATCCGCACCGACGTCTCTTAACATCGACCGCCCTTACCATGACCCCGACCCTCGAAGCCCGTGACCTGGTCAAGCTCTACCCCGGCGTGCGCGCGGTGGATGGCGTGAGCTTCCAGGTTGCGCCCGGCCAATGTTTCGGGCTGCTGGGGCCGAACGGCGCCGGCAAGACCACCACGCTGGAGATGCTCGAAGGCATCATTGCCCCGAGCAGCGGTGAAATCCGCTACCGCGGTCAACCCCGGGACCGCCGCTTCCGCGAACAGATCGGCATCCAGTTCCAGAGCACCGCGCTGCAGGACTTCCTGACCGTGCGCGAGTCGCTGCGGTTGTTCGCCTCCCTGTATCGCCGTCATGTGGACCTGGAGGAACTGGTGGACCGCTGTGACCTGCGGCCATTCCTCGACCGCGACAACCGTAAGCTGTCGGGCGGCCAGCGCCAGCGACTGTTGCTGGCGATCGCCCTGGTCAACGATCCGGAGCTGGTGTTCCTGGACGAGCCCACCACCGGCCTGGACCCGCAGTCGCGGCGCAATTTCTGGCGCCTGCTCGAAGCCATCCGCGCGCAGGGCAAGACCCTGGTGCTCACCACGCACTACATGGAGGAAGCGGAGCGACTGTGTGACGAGATCGCGATCATCGACCGCGGCCGGATCGTCGCCAGCGGCACGCCGCGGGCGCTGCTGGCGGAGCACTTCCCGCCCTCGGTGATACGCCTGCCCGCACAGGCCCTCCCGGACCCGGCCATCCTGCCCGGGGCGACGCGCGGCGAGCATGGCCGGCTGGAGATCTACACCGCCGACGTGCCCGCCACCCTGGCGGCCATCGAGCAGGCCGGGGCACCCCTGGACGCCCTGCGGGTGGGCTCGCCGACGCTGGAGGACCTGTTCATCAAGCTCACCGGCCACCAGTTACGGAGCTGAGCATGTTGCGCCGCTTTTTCGCCGTACTGCGCGCCCGCCTGCCGGAGTTCTACCGCGACAAGGCGTCGCTGCTCTGGAACATCCTGATGCCGCTGGTCCTGATCGGCGGCTTCGCCTTCATCTTCACGGACGAGCCGGAACCGCTGTTCAAGGTAGCAGTACACGGCACCGGGCAGACGCCGGTCGTGCTGACACTGCCCGGAGTCCGCACCATCGCTGTCACCGATCTGGACGCAGGCCTGGAAAAGCTGCGCCGCCACCAGTACGACCTGTTGCTCGATCTCGCCGCGCCGCCACGCTACTGGGTCAACGCGCAGGCGACGCGCGGCGCGCTCGCCGAGCAGCTGCTGCTCGGCAGTTACCGCGCCCCCGGCGCGGTAACGCCGCTGCGCGACACGGTGCGCGGGCGTGCCATCGCTTACGCCGAATGGCTGTTGCCCGGCGTACTGGCGATGAACCTGATGTTCTCCTGCCTGTGGGGGGTCGGCTGGGTGGTGGTGCGCTATCGCAAGAACGGCGTGCTGCGCCGCCTGCAGGCCACCCCGCTCACGGCCTTCGAGTTCCTGGCCGCCCAGGTCGCCGCCCGCTTGCTGGTGGTGATGAGCGTCACCACCCTGGTCTACCTCACGGTCAGTGCAATGCTGGAGGTGACGATGCGTGGCTCGCACCTGGTGCTGTTTCTGACCTTCCTGGTCGGCGCCGCCTGCCTGACCAGCCTCGGGCTGCTGGTGGCCACCCGGTTGCGCACCGAGGAACTGGCGGATGGCCTGCTCAATCTGCTGTCCTGGCCGCAGCTGATCCTCTCGGGGGTATGGTTCTCGCTGGAGGGCATCAATCCCATCGCCCGCCGCATCGCCGACTTCCTGCCCCTCACCCACCTGGTCGACGCCGCCCGCCGCATCATGCTCGACGGGGCCGGGCTGACCGAGGTCCTGCCGCAGTTGGGGATCCTCGCCGGGCTGACCGCGGTGTTACTGGCGCTGTCGGCCTGGCTGTTCCGATGGAATTGAATCCGGCGGCTGTCAGCCGATTACCCCAAGGTCAGAAACTCAGGTTGAGGTACAGCCCGCCCCAGTAGTGGCTGCGCCGGACTCGGTCAAATTCGGCCTCGGCCGATTTGGCATTCACGGCAAAGGTCAGCTGCAGGTCTTCCCAGGACTTGGTCACACCCACCGCGCCCTCCCAGACCAGCCGCGCGACGGCGTCGCTGCCGACGGTCACCTCGCTGTTGCGGAACTGGCCCTGCAACAAGGCATCGTAGGCCTCGCTGCCACTGACCCTCAGGCCGGCAAGATCGCCGAACCAGCGGACGAAACCGTCGAACTTGTAAAACCGGCCTTGATCCGCGAAGAACTCCAACGCCAGGCCCATGGTGTATCGCGGTCCTCGTTCACGCCGGGCACGAACAGGTCCTGGTCGGCATAGATGCCGATGCCGCGGTTGGCGGCGTCCGCGGCCGGCGTCAGCACTACCAGGCCGACCCAAAAGA
>JBFZDU010000081.1:0-4481 GCA_041307205.1 Gammaproteobacteria bacterium
CCGATTGGCGGTCGTCGAGATACAAGGCCGCCGGCCCGGTGTCCTCGCCGGTCAGCAGCTTGCCGGCGTACTTGATCTGGCGCTCGCGTGCCCCCGAGGCCGGGATGCGGCGGATCTCGGCGATCGCCTGGCGCGCCTTGGCGCCCAGGCCCAGGCGCTCCAACTCGCCGTTCGACAGGCCGGCCAGCCGTTCGGCCAGGTCCTGCAGCGCCTTGAACTCGCGCTTGACCTGGGTCTTGCTCGGGCGCTGGTCGGCACCCTCGTCCCAATCGGCTTCGTGGTCCTGGGTCATGCCGGCTCCATGTATTCGATGCGCAGCTGCAGGCTGAGGTTGCCGCGAAACTCGTTGGCGTCCAGCCGATAGGCGGCGCGCAGGCGCGGTGGCGGCGCCGCGGGGAACTGCGGCACCTGGTGGAAGGCGATGGCATCCAGCACCCGGTCCGCGCCCGGCGTCCGCAGCACCAGCTTCCAGTGCCGCTCCGCCACGACCCGACAGGTCACCAGTTCGAACACCCCGTCGAACAGGGGCTCGGGGAAGGCCTGGCCCCAGGGGCCGCCGTCGGCCAGGGCCTGCGCCAACTCCAGGGTGAATTCCTCGGCCGCCAGTTCGCCGTCGGAGTGCAGCACCGCCTGCAGGTCGTCCTCGGTCAGGCGGGTCCGCACCACCGCGTCGAACAGCGCTGCGAACTCGTCCAGGTGCCCGGCCCCGAGGGTCAGACCCGCCGCCATGGCGTGGCCGCCGAACTTGGTGAGCAGCCCGGGGCGGCGCGCCGCCACCTCGTCGAGCACATCGCGCACGTGCAGGCCGGGGATCGAGCGCGCCGAGCCCTTGAGCTCGCCCGGATCGCCGGGGGCGAACGCGATCACCGGGCGGTGATGGCGCTCGCGGATGCGCGCCGCCAGGATGCCGATGACCCCCTGGTGCCAGGACGCATCGTGCAGGCACAGGCCCCAGGGCAGGTCGCCGCTGGCGCACAGGTGGCGCTCGTCGAGCATGGCCAGCGCCTGTTCCTGCATGCTCTCCTCGATGCCGCGCCGCTCGCGGTTCAGCCGGTCCAGGTCGGCGGCGCAGGCCGCGGCGCGGTCCAGATCGTTCGCCAGCAGGCACTCGATGCCCAGCGCCATGTCGTCGAGGCGCCCGGCGGCGTTGAGGCGCGGCCCGACCGAGAAGCCCAGGTCGGACGCCTGGGCCCGGCGCGGATTGCGTCCGGCCGCCTGCAGCAGCGCGGTGATGCCCGGCCGGCAGCGCCCGGCGCGGATCCGCGCCAGCCCCTGGTGCACCAGGATCCGGTTGTTCGCGTCGAGCGGCACCACGTCCGCCACCGTGCCCAGGGCAACCAGGTCCAGGTACTCAGCCATGTTGGGCTCGGCCAGCCCGGCGGCGGCGAACCAGCCCAGTTCGCGCAACCGGGCGCGCAGCGCCAGCAGCACGTAGAAGATCACCGCCACCCCGGCCGCCGCCTTGCTCGGAAAGGCATTGTCGGGCAGGTTGGGATTGACGATGGCCAGCGCCGCGGGCAGCTCCGGGCCGGGCAGGTGATGGTCGGTGACTATCACCGGGATGCCGGCCGCATTGGCCGCGGCCACCCCGGCGACGCTGGACACACCGTTGTCCACGGTCACCAGCAGGTCGGGCCGGCGGGCGCGCGCCAGGGCGACGATCTCCGGGGTGAGGCCGTAGCCGAACTCGAAACGGTTCGGCACCAGGTAGTCTGCCGCTGCGCACCCCATGGCGCGCAGCGCCAGCATGGCCAGGGCGCAACTGGTGGCACCGTCCGCATCGAAGTCGCCGACCACCAGGATGCGCTCGCCGCCGCGCACGGCCGCCACCAGGCGTTCCACCGCCGCCGCCAGCCCCCCCATGCGCTCGGGCGGCAGCAGGCCGCCCAGGCCGCGCTCCAACTCGCCGGCGGACTGCAGGCTGCGCGCGGCGTACACCCGGCGCAGCACCGGGTGCAGGTCGGGGGGCAGCTGCTGCGGTGCGACGGCGGGCGCGCGGCGCAGGATGCGCGGGCTGGTTCCGGTGGCGGTGGGTGGCATCGTGCGGCACATCTTAGCCGCTGCATTCCGGTCTTGCATTCGCCGCCTGGAGCTGGTCTGTATGGGCCATGCACGAACCCCTCGACTGGCTCGATGCGCCCCCGCCGCTCAGTCCCGGCGCCGTGCACCTGTGGCGCGCCCACCTGGACCGGCTGGCGCCCGCGCCCACCGACTGGCTGGATGACGCCGAGCGCGCGCGCCTCGACCGCTTGCAGGACCCTGCCCCACGCCGGCGCTTCCTGGCGGCGCGCGGCCTGCTGCGGCGCAGCCTCGCCGCCTACCTCGGGTCGGCGCCCGTCGCGCTGCGGTTCGTCATCGAGCCGGGCGGCAAGCCGCGCCTGGCGCACCCCGAGGGCGCCCTGCACTTCAACCTGTCGCACACCGGGGAGCGGGTCCTGCTGGCGGTCGCGCGCTGCGCGGTCGGCGTCGACATCGAGCGGGAACGCCCGGTGCCCAACTGTGTCGCCATTGCGCGGCGCCTGTGGCCGGCGCCGCTGGCCGAGCAGCTGACCGGGTTGGCGGAACCGGCCCGGAGCCAGCGCTTCGTGCAGCTGTGGACCCGCTTCGAGGCGGCGCAAAAGGCCGGTGGGCGCGGCATATTCGGAAAACCGGGTCAGAGAACAATATCCGCTAATATTCGGGGAAAACCGGGTCAGAGAACAATATCCGCTAATATTCGGCAAAATTGTTCTCTGACCCGGATTTACAGGGGTGAGGGGACAGAATCGATACTTTCCTTCCGCGTCGATCCCGAGCACCTCGGCGCCCTGGCCTGGGACCAGCCGCAGCCGCCCCGGACCCTGATCTGCATCGACGGCGACGCCGCTTTGCGCACCGCCCCGTGACCCGGCCGCGGGCCGCCGCTACACTTGGCGGCCTTCCCCCCGCAAGAACTCAGACCCATGGCAAAGAACGGCATCCTGGTCACCGGCGGCGCCGGCTATATCGGCAGCCACACGGTGCGGCAGCTCGGCGAGGCCGGTGAGCGCATCGTCACCCTCGACAATCTCAGCAAGGGTTTCCGCGACCACGTGCTGTACGGCGACTTCGTGCAGGGCGACACCGCGGACAAGGACCTGGTCACCCGGGTACTGGCGGACCACGAGGTCGACACCGTGATTCACTTCGCGGCCCACACCATAGTCCCCGAGTCGGTCGCCGACCCGCTCAAGTACTACCGCAACAACACCTGCGCCACCCGCAACCTGCTCGAGTGCTGCGTCGCCAGCGGCGTCAAGCACTTCGTGTTCTCCTCCACGGCCGCGGTCTACGGCATCCCGGCCCAGGACAAGTGCTGGGAGGACACGCCCACCCAGCCGATCAACCCCTACGGCATGTCCAAGCTGATGACCGAGCACATGCTGCGCGACCTGGGCGCGGCCTCGGAGCTGGGCTATGTGATCCTGCGCTACTTCAACGTCGCCGGCTGCGACCCGCAGGGGCGCATCGGCCAGTCCACCCCCGGCGCCACCCTGCTGATCAAGGTCGCGGCCGAGCAGGCCCTGGGCAAGCGCGAGGCCCTGTACGTGTTCGGCACCGACTACCCCACCCCGGACGGCACCGGCATCCGCGACTACATCCATGTCGAGGACCTGGCCGATGCCCATCTCAAGGCGCTGGATCACCTGCGCGCCGGGGGCGAATCCCAGATCCTCAATTGCGGCTACGGCCACGGCTACAGCGTGCGCGAGGTGCTGGACATGGTCGCCCGGGTGCATGGCGCGCCGCTGAACATCATCGAGACCGAGCGGCGTGCCGGCGACCCGCCCGCCCTGATCGCGGGCGCCGACCGGGTGCGCGAGGTGCTGGGCTGGGAGCCCCGCTACGACGACCTCGAAGCCATCGTCCGCAGCTCGCTGGACTGGGAACGCAAGCTGGCCGGGCGCGCCTGAGATGGAACTCGGCCAGATCCTGGTGCTGGCGCTGGTGCAGGGCGTCACCGAGTTCCTGCCCATTTCCAGCTCGGCGCACCTGATCCTCTCGCCCTACCTGTTCGGTTTCGCCGACCAGGGGCTGGCCTTCGACGTCGCCGTGCACCTGGGTTCGCTGCTCGCCGTGGTGACCTATTTCCGGCGCGACCTGCTGCTGATCCTGCGCGACTGGGGCCGCTCCTTGCCGCCGCGGGCGCCCGCCACCCGGCACAGTCGCATGGGCTGGCTGGTGATCCTGGGCACAGTCCCGGTGGTCATCGGCGGCGCGCTCATGAAGGGCCTGGTCGAGACCGACTTGCGCGCCCCGCTGGTGATCGCTTTCACCACCGCGGTGTTCGGCCTGCTGCTGTGGTGGGCCGACCTGCGGGCGCCGCGGCGGCGCGACGAGGCCACCCTGACGCTGCGCGATGCCCTGCTGATCGGCGCGTCCCAGATCCTCGCCCTGGTGCCCGGCACCTCGCGCTCCGGCATCACCATGACGACCGGCCTGCTGCTCGGGCTGACCCGCGC
>JBFZDU010000082.1:0-3387 GCA_041307205.1 Gammaproteobacteria bacterium
TGCACCCCGACACCGCCCGACTGGTGGAGGCGGTGGCACAGCACGTCGAGCAGCAGGGCATAGAGGCCTGGTTCCAGCTGACCCCGGCGGACCTGCTGGACAGCGACGCCGAGCACTATGAGAAGGTGACGGATACGCTGGATGTATGGTTCGACTCGGGCGTGACCCACGCCTGCGTGCTGGATGTGCGTACGGAGCTGCAGCGCCCGGCCGATCTGTATCTCGAAGGCTCGGACCAGCATCGCGGCTGGTTCCAGTCCTCGCTGCTCAGCTCGGTCGCCATGTGCGGCGCCGCACCCTACAAGGGCGTGCTCACCCATGGGTTCACCGTGGACGCGCAGGGCCGCAAGATGTCCAAGTCGCTGGGCAACGTGGTGAGCCCGCAGACCGTGATGAAAACCCTGGGCGCTGACATTATCCGACTGTGGGTGGCGGCCACCGACTACCGCGGTGAGATGTCGGTCTCCGACGAGATCCTCAAGCGCACCGCCGACGCCTACCGGCGCATCCGCAACACGGCGCGCTTCCTGCTCGCCAATCTCAACGGTTTCAACCCGGCGACCGACCAGGTGGCTCCCGAGGCGATGCTCAAGCTCGATCGCTGGGCGGTGGATCGGGCCCTGCAGCTGCAGGAGGAGATCGTTGCCGCCTACCGTGACTATCAGTTCCATCTGATTTACCAGAAGGTGCACAACTTCTGCGTGGTGGACTTGGGCGGTTATTACCTGGACATCATCAAGGACCGGCAGTACACGACCCGCGCCGACAGCCTGCCGCGCCGTTCCTGCCAGAGCGCGCTCTATCACATCGCCGAGGCCATGGTGCGTTGGCTGGCCCCGGTGCTGAGCTTCACCGCCGACGAGCTCTGGCAGTACCTGCCGGGGCAGCGCGGCCCGACCGTGTTTACCGCGACCTGGTACCAGGGCCTGTTCCCACTCGACCTGGGCGAGCCGCTCAACCGCAAGTTCTGGCAAGCGCTGCTGGAACTCAAGCAGGCGGTCGCGCCCCACCTGGAGGCGGCGCGCCAGGCCGGGGCGATCGGCTCCTCGCTCGACGCCGAACTCGACCTGTACTGCAGCGCGGAGTGGTTGGGGCAGCTCACCCGGCTCGGCGACGAACTGCGCTTCGTGCTGATCACCTCCTACGCGCGGCTGCATCCACTGGCGGAGCGGTCGGCGGATGCAGCCGACACCGACCTGGCGGGCGTGGCCGTGGTCGTGACACCCAGCAGTCACGCCAAGTGTGTACGCTGCTGGCACCATCGCGAGGATGTGGGCGTAGTCGCGGCGCACCCGCAATTGTGCGGACGCTGCGCGAGCAATGTCGCGGGCGAGGGGGAATTGCGAAACTTCGCCTGACCCCGGATTGCGGGCGGAAAAGAGCCCCGGCCGCCACCGTGGCGGCCGGGGCCCGTCGCCGGCTGGTGGGGCCTCCTGCCCCGGTCATACGTCCCTGTCATCCGTTTGCTCCAGGGTGGTGCTGCAAGACTCATCCTTGAGGCCGGCCGCGGTGGCGGGCTGACGCGCGCTCGTGCCCGCCGGTCTTTGCGGTGCTGCCAACGCCGCAGAGGGTGACACCTCCCTGTGTCGGTGGAAACGCTGGAAGACGCAGCGTGTCCCTGGAGCATCCGACGACGTATTCATTTTCGCGCGCCGGGCGGGGTGCCGCCAGCGGTCAGACGCGCCTGCGGTTGTCAGATAAGTCCTGGCAGCCTGTCGGATAGGATCATCGGTCGCGCACTGGCGCCCTCACCGGCCCGACTGCAGACCGCGGCCCGGGGTCTCCGGACAGCGCTGCGCTGGATCTGGGCTACGCGGTGGCGCGCGCTTGTTATGCTGCGAGCCCCAGGCAATTCGGTGAGGGACGGCATGTACCCGGAGATTCTGCACCATGGCGCGCGCGATGGCGTCACCGGCTCCTGCCATGAACTGCGCGTCGGACCGGATGACGGGCTGTTGATCGACTGTGGCCTGTTTCAGGGTGCCGAGACCTCTCCCGAGGGTGCCGGCGCGGCGCAGCTCGGCATCGATTTTCCAATCGACCAGATCCGGGCGCTGGTGGTGACCCATGTGCACATCGACCACGTGGGGCGTATCCCCTACCTGTTGGCGGCGGGGTTCAAGGGCCCGATCTTGTGCTCCGAACCCTCGGCGCTGCTGCTGCCGGTGGTCCTGGAGGACGCCCTGCGGGTCGGCGTGACCCGCGACCGCGACTTGGTTGAACGGGTCGTCGACTGGCTGCGCCGGCACCTGGTGGCGCTACCCTACGGTCGTTGGCACCGGGTGGCAATGCAGGGTGCCACGCCGCTGGAGGTGCGGCTGCAACGGGCCGGGCATATCCTGGGCTCAGCCTACGTCGAGTGCCGGGTCGGCCGCGGCGCGGCCCGCCGCCGGGTGATCTTCTCCGGTGACCTGGGCGCGCCCTGGACGCCGCTGCTGCCGGCGCCACGCGCGCCGGCCGGGTGCCACACCCTGGTGCTGGAGAGTACCTACGGCGACCGCTTGCACCAGGGGCGCCGCGAGCGCCGCCTGGCGTTGCAGCAGGCCCTGGCGCACGCCCTCGCTGATGGCGGGACCGTTCTGATTCCTGCGTTCAGCATCGGCCGTACCCAGGAATTGCTGTACGAGTTGGAGGATATCATCCACCGCAACCGCGGCGGGCAGGTCGGCAGCCACCGTTGGGAGGAGCTGCAGATCGTCCTCGACTCGCCGCTCGCGGCCCGCTTCACCGACTTGTACCTGCAGTTGCGGCCGTACTGGGACGCCGAGGCGCGGCGGCGTCTCGCGAGTGGCCGGCACCCGCTGAGTTTCGAGCAGCTCACCACCATCGAACTGCACGAGGATCACCTGCGCGCGGTCGACTACCTGGCCCAAACCGGGCGTCCCGCAGTGGTGTTGGCGGCCGGCGGCATGTGCGCCGGTGGGCGGGTGGTGAACTACCTCAAGGCCATGCTGGGGGATTCGCGGCACGACATTCTGTTCGTCGGTTACCAGGCGCGGGGCACGCCGGGGCGCGAGATCCAGCAATACGGCCCGCAAGGCGGTTACGTAACGCTGGACGGTGAGCGCTTCGAGATCCGCGCCCAGGTCCGCACTATCAGCGGCTATTCCGCGCACGCTGACCAGCGCGACCTGGTGCGCTTCGTGCTTGGCATGCGGCGCCGGCCCGACTTGGTGCGTCTGGTGCACGGCGACGATGGCGCGCGGGCGGCCTTGGCGGAACAGCTGGCGAAGGCTGGATTGCAGGTTGGCCTTTGACCGGGTCGGGCGCCGGTCGGATTTGACGGATCGTGGCCAGGCGCAGCCGCAGCCGAGGGCCGCCCGGACCGCTGGATTCGCGATGCGGGCTGATATGTTTTGACCTGTCAACGGTTGATTGAAAACCAGT
>JBFZDU010000083.1:0-3350 GCA_041307205.1 Gammaproteobacteria bacterium
CGCCGGACGCCCAGGCATCGATGGGCCGGTCTACCCGGGCACCTGCCGGGCCGGCGCCGCACCGGACCGGCGGGCGCGCGCTATCCGGCTGCGCAGTAAGCCTGGAATTATCGCCTTCGCCGACCGCATCGTCGGCAATCAGGTCCAGGATGTGGCCGAGGCGGTCGGCGATTTTGTCATTCGCCGTGCCGATGGGTACACCGCCTACCAACTCGCCGTCGTGGTCGATGACCAGGTGCAAGGGGTGACCGACGTGGTGCGCGGGGCCGACCTGCTGGTATCCACGCCCCGCCAGATTTATCTGCAGCGCCTGTTGGGTTACGCGACGCCGCGTTACGCCCATATCCCGCTGGTACGCGATCCGGCAGGCCGAAAACTCAGCAAGGCTGCCGGCGATACGGCAGTGAGCGCCGCGGACCCGTTGCCACAGTTGCTCGCGGCATGGCATCGTCTCGGTCAGCAACTGCCCGGACCGCTGCCCGCCAACCCGGATGAATTCTGGACCCGCGCCATCGCGGCATGGCGCATCGAGGCCGTCGAGACCAACCATGTCACTGCCGACACCTTATGATGTGCTGGGCGGTGAGCCCGGCGTGCGGGAACTGGTTGAGCGGTTCTACGACTATATGGACCAGCTCCCGGAAGCGGCCGGGATACGCCGCCTGCATGCCAGGAGCCTGCGCAGCTCGCGGGAAAAGCTCGCCCTGTTCTTATCCGGTTGGCTGGGCGGGCCGGATCTGTACAGTGCCAGGCACGGACATCCGCGGCTGCGGCAGCGCCACCTGCCGTTTCCGATCGGTAGCGCCGAACGCGACCAATGGATGCTCTGCATGACCCGGGCCCTTGACGACCTGCACTTGCCCAAAGCGACGCACGATCAACTCCTGCAGGCCTTCTGGAAGACCGCCGACCACATGCGCAACAAACCCGACTACGACAGCAGTCCGCTGCCCGTGCTCACCATCAGCGGGCGGCCGCGCCAGGACTGACCTCAGTCTGGACTTTCAACCGGCAGGCCGGCACGCCGCCACTCGGCAATGCCGCCACGAAAATAGTGCACCTTGCTGTAACCCCATTCGACCGCCAGTTCGCACGCCTGGGAACTGCGACCGCACATAGTGCCGTTGCAGTAGATCACCAGGGGCTGATCCAAGGCGACGAGCTTGCGCAACCCCTCCTTCGTGAAGCCGGATTTGAGGTCGAGGTGGTGCGCCCCTGCAATATGCCGATTCCTGAATTGGCGTTCGCTGCGCACGTCGATGAATGGCGCCCCCTGCCGGTGCAACGCCTCCGCATCCTGCACCGTCACTGTCGATGCACCGAACACCTGCTCCGGTGACGTCCAAGCCTCGGCGGTGCTCGCACCGGACCAGATCAACACGAGCAAGCAGCCAAGTCCGCGCCATGACCCGACAACTGTATTCGTTCGCATATCCAGATCCCAATTTGTACTTGTCTGCATGGACATCCCTACCTCCTCCAGGCCGACGACCGCGGTTCGGGGAAACCGCCAGGCGCCAGCTACCGGAGGGGCGAGCTCCCACTATGTGGGCCGCACCGCCGCTTACTTGTTAGTGGTTCATATCAAACTATACGAAACCGTGACGCCCGCCATGACTATGGCGACGATGCTCATCAGCTTGATCAGGATATTCAGGCTGGGACCGGAGGTATCCTTGAACGGGTCTCCCACCGTATCGCCGATGACCGAGGCGCGATGGGCCGCGGAACTCTTACCCCCATGGTTGCCGGCCTCGACGAATTTCTTGGCATTGTCCCAGGCCCCGCCGGAGTTCGAGAGGAAGACCGCCAGCACGAAACCCGCCGACAGTCCGCCCACCAGCAACCCGATCACGCCGGCCACCCCCAGCACCAAACCGACCAGCACGGGCGCGGCCGCGGCGATGACCGAGGGCACTACCATTTCACGTTGAGCACCAATCGTGGAGATCGCCACGCAGCGCTCGTAGTCCGGTTCGGACGATCCCTTGAGTATGCCTTCGTCCTCGCGGAACTGCCGCCGTACTTCCTCGACCATCAAGGTCGCTGCCCGACCCACCGCTTGCACGGTCAAGCCGCTGAACACGAAGGCCACCATCGCGCCGATGAAGATTGAGATGAGCACGACTGGATTGAGCAGGGTGACATTGAAATGCACCATGAAGTCGTTCAAGCCGGCGTGCGCCAGATTCACGCTGGTCCCGTGGTCCAGCTCCAGGACCGTGTAGCCGGTGCGTAACATCTCGATCCGGATCACCTCGATGTAGGAGGCGATCAGCGCCAACGCGGTCAGCGCCGCCGAACCGATGGCAAAGCCCTTGCCCGTGGCCGCAGTCGTATTGCCCAGCGAGTCCAGGGCATCGGTGCGAGTGCGCACCTCCGGCCCCAGGCCGCTCATCTCGGCATTGCCGCCGGCGTTGTCGGCGATCGGACCGTAGGCATCGCTGGCCAGCGTGATCCCGAGCGTCGACAGCATGCCTACCGCGGCAATGGCCACGCCGTACAGGCCCAGATTCATGGCCGTGAAATCGAAACCCGAGGCCAGTGCGAATGCCACCATGGTGCCGACGGCAACGGCAATAACCGGGATGGCCGTAGACATCATGCCCGTGCCGATACCGGCGATGATGGCGGTGGCCGGACCGCCCTCGGCCTGCGCCGCGATATTGCGCGTCGGTCCGTAGGACGCGGAGGTGTAATACTCCGTGGAACGCCCGATCACGATCCCGGTCACCAGACCGGTAACCACCGCACCCCAGATACCCCAGACGTTCGGTATGTCCAACAGATACAGTACCGCGGCGGCGGCGACCACGATCATTGCCGCGCTGGCGTTGATTCCCCGCGACAGGGCCTCCAGCAACTCCTTCTGATCGGCGCCTTCCCTGGTGCGCACCAGGAACACGCCGATGATCGACAGCAGGATCCCGAGCCCGGCGATTGCCAACGGCGCTATCACAGCGCGCATCTGCAGTTCGGGCATCTGCACGTAAGCCGCCGCACCCAGCGCACATGCCGCAAGAATGGAACCGACGTAGGACTCGAACAGGTCCGCGCCCATCCCAGCAACGTCGCCGACGTTGTCGCCGACGTTGTCCGCGATGACCGCAGGGTTGCGGGGATCGTCTTCGGGGATGCCGGCCTCCACCTTGCCCACCAGGTCCGCGCCCACGTCCGCCGCCTTGGTGAAGATGCCGCCGCCAACGCGCGCAAACAGCGCCTGCAACGAAGCGCCCATGCCGAAGGTCAGTACGGTCGTGGTCACCAACACCATGCGGCTACCGTCCGTTGCCTCGCCCGACGTCAGCCAGTTGATCAACCAGAACCAGAACGCGACGTTACCCAGCCCC
>JBFZDU010000084.1:0-9173 GCA_041307205.1 Gammaproteobacteria bacterium
CTGGCAACTGCCCGCCGCAACATCGACGCCTGGCTGCCGCTGCTGGAGCAGGGTGCCGAAGCACTGGTGGTCACGGCCAGCGGTTGTGCCGCCCATCTCAAGGAATACGCCCACCTGCTGCGCGACGATCCGGCCTATGCCGCCAAGGCGGTGCGGGTGACCGCGGCGATCAGGGACCTGGTCGAGGTGATCGAGGCCGAGGAACTGGCCACCCTGGGCCGGGCAGCCGGGACGGCCGGGGTCGCCTTCCATGCGCCCTGCACGCTGCAGCACGGCGAGCGCCTGGCCGGGCGGGTGGAAGCGGTGCTGCGGCGCCTCGGCTTCGCCCTCACCGCGGTGCCCGACGCGCACCTGTGCTGCGGCTCCGCCGGGACCTATTCGATCCTGCAGCCCGCCCTGTCCGGGCAACTGCGCGCGCGCAAGCTGGCGGCGCTGCACAGCGGCGCCCCGGCCCGTATCGCCACCGCCAATATCGGCTGCCTGCTGCACCTGGACGCGGCCGCTGCGGCGCCGGTAGTGCACTGGATTCAACTGCTGGACGAGCTGCCCGGCAGCTGAAGCGCATCGCCGATCCACGCCCGCCAGGCCGCGAGCAGCGTCCGGTCGGCCGCCCCCAGACCGATCCGCGGCCGCAGCTCGACCGTATCCTGCCAGGCGCCGTCGTAGGCGGCGAGCACGCCCCCGGCACCGCCGGCCTCCTGGAACACCAGCATGCCGGCCGCGTAGTCCCACAAGCGCTGTCCGCCGTGCAGGTACAGGTGGCATCGCCCGGCCGCCAGCCAGCACCAGTCGAGGGCCACCGAGCCGAAGCTGCGCTGCGAGCGGAAGGGCGGGCGCGTCGCCACGGCCGTGGCCAGGGCGGCCGGCAGGCGCTTGAAGTCCACCAGCGCGGTGGTGTCGGCGAGGTGCCGCGGCGCTTCGGGCACCCGCAAGGGCGCCCCGTTCAGCCAGGCCCCGCCACCACGCCGGGCCCAGAAGGATTCGCCGCGCACCGGGTCGTGCACCACCCCGGCCTCGATCCGCCCGTGCCGCAGCAGCGCCAGGGACACGGCGAACACCGGGATGCCCCCGGCAAAATTGCCGGTGCCATCCAGGGGATCCAGGCACCACAGCCCGCTGTCGCTCGCGCCGAGCAACTGCTGCTGGTCCGCCGCCGCCATCTCTTCGCCGAGCAGGGCATAGTCCGGGTAGTCCTGGCGCAGGAGCGCCGCCAGTCGGCCCTGCACGGCCAGGTCGGCCGCGGTGAGCAGGCTGCCATCGGCCTTGCGCTGCGCGGTCACGTGCTGGAACCGCGGCAGCAACTCCTGCGCCGCCACCTCGGCAACGCGGCTGGCGAGCCCAGCCAGATCAAGATCGTTCGTGCGCATGCCGCTAAGCTTACCGTGACACGGCCCCGCCAGGAGCCCGCAGACGCTTGGGGCGGACCGCTGCAGGCGGGCACCGGTTGCCCTGCCGCGGCGCTCCGCCTATGCTGTTTCAACGCTGTACCAGGGAGTCTTAAGAGAAATCATGAAGATCAGGGCCGGATTTTTTTGCTGCCTGTTGGGATCCTGCCTGGCCAGCGCAGAGCTCGCCGCGTCCACCGCCGCGGAACGAACGCGTTTCCTGGCCGCGGAACGCGCCCTGGCCCAGGGCGAACTGCAGGAATATCGCCTGCTGGCGGCCGGGCTGCGTGATTACCCGCTGTATCCCTATCTCGAATTCAGCCTGTTGCCAAACGACCTGGGCAAGGTCGAACCGCAGCGCGTGCGCGGCCTGCTGGAACGCCATGCCGATACGCCGCTGGCCAAGCGCCTGCGCAGCAACTGGCTGAGCCACCTGGCCGGCCGGCAGCGTTGGCAGGACTACCTGGCGTTCTACGTCGCCCCCGGCAGCAGCACCGACGAGCGTTGCAACTATCAGACCGCCCTGCTGCGAAACGGTCCACGCGACCAGGCCCTGGAACAGACCGAGCCGTTGTGGCTGCACGGCCACTCCCAGCCCAAGTCCTGCGATGCCGCGCTCGATGCCTGGCGCGCCGCGGGCCGGCTCACCGGGACCCTGGTGTGGCGCCGCGTCGCGCTTGCCATGGACGCCGGCGACACCCGCTTCGCCAAGTACCTGGGGCGTTTTCTCAGCCAGACCGACCAGGCCTGGCTCGATCGCTGGCTGGCGCTGCACGCCAAGCCGCAGCAGGCCCGGGACCACCAGCAGTTCGCCGCCAAGCACGACTACCGGGAGGCCATGCTGGCGTATGCCGTCGAACGCCTGGCGCGCAGCGACACCGAGGGGGCGCTGCGGCTGTGGCGGGAACTCGAACCGCGCTACGCCTTCAGCGCCGATCAGCGCTACGCCGTCGAACGGCGCATCGCCGGCGGCCTGGTGCGCGCCACCGACGCGGCGGCCATGGCCTTCCTCGACAAGCTGCGGCCACGCGCCGACGACGAACGGCTGCAGGAGACCCGCCTGCGCGCGGCCTTGTTCCGCGAGGACTGGGAAGCCCTGTTGCGCTGGCTGGACGAGCTGCCCGAGACCGCCCGCAACGACGAGCGCTGGAGCTATTGGCGCGCCCGCGCCCTGGACGCGACCGGCCGCAAGACAGAGGCCGCCGCGCTGTACCTCAGGGTGGCCCAGGAACGCAGCTACTACGGTTTCCTCGCCGCCGACCGCGCCAGGGTGCCTTACCACCTGGCGCATTCCCAGCCGCCGGTGGCACCGGCCGAACTGCAGCGCCTCGGGGCGCTGGGCGGGGTCGCCCGGGCGCGTGAGCTGCATGCCCTGGAACGCTGGGTCGAGGCGCGGCGAGAGTGGCGCGACGTCACCTCGGACATGAGCAAGGAAGACCTCATGGGCGCGGCCGAACTGGCCGAATCCTGGGGCTGGCACGACCAGGCGATATTCACCCTCGCCCGCAGCGGCTACTGGGAAGACCTGGAGCTGCGCTTCCCGATCCTGCACCGGAACACGGTGGCGACCAACGCCGGAAAGCACGACCTGGAACCGGCCTGGGTGTTCGCCGTGATGCGGCAGGAAAGCGCCTTCATGCGGGACGCACGGTCACCCGTCGGCGCCCGCGGCCTGATGCAGCTGATGCCGGCCACGGCCAAGCATGTCGCCACCAAATCGCTCAAACGCAAGGCGCCGCAGCTGGAGGAGTTGTTCGACCCCGGCACCAACATCGGGCTGGGCACGGCCTACCTGCGCGAGGTCCTGGACGAGCTGGGCGACCACCCGGTCCTGGCCACGGCCGCCTACAACGCCGGTCCGCACCGGGTGAAGCGCTGGCTGCCGGAACGCGAACTGGACGCCGATGTCTGGGTGGAGTTGGTGCCGTTCAACGAGACCCGTGGCTACCTGCGGCGGGTACTGTCGTACACGGTGATCTACGAGCAACGCCTGGGGCTGCAGCCCACCCGGCTGTCGGCCCGGATGCAACCGGTGGCGAACGCCGCCAAGCTGCTGGCCCGCGAGGCCAGGACCAGCGCCGATCGCACCTGAGCGGCGCCCGCCTTATGGGGTGCCCCCCGACCCGGTTGCAGCCGGGTCAGGGGACGGCGATTGCGCCAGCATCGCCGCGCGCACCCGGGCGATCTCGTCCGGCGACATACGCTGCAGCAGGCTGCGGATGTACTCCTCGGCGCGTTTGCTGCCGTTGATCTGCGCCAGCAACAGCCACTGCAGCGCCGCCGCGTCGTCGGGCGCGACCTGCCGGCCCTCGAACAACAGCCGACCGAGCGCGAATTGCGCCGGGGCCAGGCCCTGGTCGGCAGCCTTCTGATACCAGGCGACGGCCTGGGCGATGTCCCGCTCGGCACCGTACTGCGCGAAGCGGTACATCGTGGCCACCACGAACTGGGCCGGCGCCAGCCCCTGGCGCGCCGCGGCCAGGTACCAGTGCCGCGCCGCGGCATCGTCCGGCGTGACCCCATGGCCATTGGCATACAGCCAGGCCAGGGCGTTCTGCGCCGCCGGGTGACCCTGCTGTGCAGCCTTGCCGATCCACTCGGCGGCGGCGCTCGGGTCGAGCGGCACGCCATCGCCGTTGCCATACAGCACGCCCAGGCGGTACTGCGCCTCGGCATCGCCGGCAGCGGCGGCCTGGCGCAGCCGGTTGACCGCCAGCAGCAGCTTGGGATCCAGGAATTGCGTCTCGCTCATAAGGGTTGGTTCAGGGCGGCGGAAGTGGGAGCGCGCGGCCTGCGCGGCGCGGCCGGGGGCTTCGGCCCGCCCCCAGGCTCAACGCGACAACAGGGCATCGATGATGCGGTCTTCCGACTCGATACGCAGCGCCAATGCCTCGCCCAGCTGCGACAGGTCCTCGGGCAGCTCGGCCAACCGCAGCGCGTGGTCGTCGGCGTCGTACTTGTCGTTGAACTCGACCGCCAGCTCGGACGCGTCGGCGACCCGCTCGTAGACCTGCTCGGCCGCCTGCACCACGCTGGCGCGGCGCTCGCGGCCGCTGGCGATCCGGTCATAAATCTCGAAATGGCCGAATGCCGAGTAGTCCACCAGGACCTGGCAGAACTCCTGCAGCAGCCGGATGGTCGGCCGTTCGGCCGTGTACGGCTCCAGGCCGGCGACGCGGCAGAACAGCACCAGCATCTCGCGCCGCTCCGCCAACAGCTTCTCGACCAGGTCCTGGGTGCCGGAACGGCGCTCTACGCGATCTTCGGTGACCTTATGCATGGGTTTGCTCGTCAGTGTTGTTGTGATTGCACCCTCCGCGTCGTAGTTTAACCGCCTGCGTCTGCATGCGGGCAACTAGCCGTGGTCGGGGACACTGACGACGGACAATACGATATGGCGGGTTCGATCGGGGAACATTCGGTGAGAGCGGGGCGGCTGGCGGCCCGGCTGGCCTTGCTCGGCTGCCTGCTCGGCCCGGCGCCGGGGCTCCGCGCGACCGAGAGCACGGTGCAGCCAATGGTCGACGCCATGACCCGGATGATGGACGCCTTCGGCATGATCGACCGTTATCGCTGGAACACCACGCCGCCAGCCGGAACGGCGCGCCAGGACGCCTGGCCGCAGGGCCCGTATCCAGGCACCGGCTACGACGGCTGGAGCGGCGCGCCGCAGCCAGCGCCCGCCGGCCAAGCCAGCTCCCTCGAAGGCGTTTGGCAGGGCAACAACGGCGGCGTCCTGGTGGTACAGCAGGGGCAGGCCCGGCTGTACGCCGCGCGCGAGCAATACCAGGACTTCCAGCTGCGGCTGCAGGACCAGCTGTTGCTGCTGCGCGAACCGCACAGCGGCCAGGTGCGCAGTTACGAATTCGCGCTGCAGGGGGATCGCCTGGCGTTGCGCGACCGCGCGGGCAACCTGGTGCTGTTCCGGCGTGCAGCCCTGCCGCAGCGCTGAGGCGCCGCCGGGCAAGTTGTGCGCCCCCGGAGCCGGGGCTATAGTCGCGCGCCAGCAATACCCCGCCATGGGGCGCAGCAAGAGCGAAGAAACCGCATGAAATCCTTGGACGTTTGCCTGCTCGGCGGGACCGGCTTCGTGGGTCGCCACCTGGTCTACCGTCTCACCAGCGCGGGTCACCGCTGCCGCATCCTCACCCGCCACCCGCAGCGCCATCGCCAGCTGGCGGGCGTGGGGTGCACGGTGATCGGCGCCGACATCTTCGATGTGGCCAGCCTGCGCAACCACTTGGACGGCTGCGACGCCGCCGTGAACCTGGTCGGCATACTCAACGAAAGCGGCTCGCGGCAGGGCTTTCGCCGGATGCACGTCGAACTGGTTGACACCCTGGTCGCGGCCTGCCAGGCCGTGGGCGTGCCGCGCCTGCTGCACATGAGCGCCCTCAACGCCGATGCGGCGGTCGGCGCCAGCCAGTACCTGCGCAGCAAGGGCGAAGGCGAGAATCGCGCGCACACCCGCGGCCAACCGGATATCGCCGTGACCAGCTTCCGACCCTCGGTGATCTTCGGCCGCGACGACAGCTTCGTGAACCGGTTTGCCGCGCTGCTGCGCCTCCCCGGCCCCTTGCCGTTGGCCTGCCCCGACGCCCGCTTCGCCCCGGTGTATGTCGAAGACGTGGCCCAGGCCTTCGCCACGGCGCTGACCGCGCGCGCGACCGCCGGCGAACACTACGAGCTGTGCGGGCCGCAGGTGTACACGCTGGAGCAACTGGTGCGCTACATCGCCGCCTGCCTGGGGCGGCGCAAGCTGATCCTGCGGCTGCCCGACTGGGGCTCGCGGCTGCAAGCCCGGGTGCTCGAGTGGGTGCCGGGCAAGCCCTTCACCAGGGACAACTACCTGTCCATGCGCCTGCCCAGCGTGTGCCGCGACGATGGCCTGGCCCGACTGGGCATCAGCGCCACGCCCCTGGATGCGGTGGTGCCGCAGTTCCTGCAGCACGCGACCCCGCGCGGCCGGCTGGACGCACTGCGCCGCGCCCGCTGAGGGCCCGGGCGGGCGGCGACACCCCGCTCACAGCCGCCCCCGCAGGTCCCGCACCGCGAAGCCGCGCAGCGGCCCCTCCAGGCCCCGCAGCAGCCCGATCGCCTTGAACCGCTCGCCCATCGCACCCGGCAGGGTCAGTTGCTTGGCGCCCTGCACCAGGTCGAGGTGCGCGCCGACCCGCTCGGGGTCGGACGCGGCAAGCAGGGCGTCCAGGCCGCAGCCCAGCAGGAAATGCGCCTGGGTCGCATAACCGGCCAGGCTGAAGCCGGCCGCGGCGCCGGCCGCGGCGACCGCCGAGAAATCCACGTTGGCGGTAATGTCCTGCAGCCCCGGCAGCAACAGCGGGTCGGCGTGCGCGCGCTGGCGGAAATGACAGATCAGGGTGCCGTCGCGGCGCTCGGGGTGGTAGTACTCGGCGCGACTGTAGCCGTAGTCGACCAGCAGCAACGCCCCCGCCGCCAGCACCGCCCCGAGCGCTCGCAGCCAAGGTCCGAGGCGCAGGTTGATCTCGGAGACGTAACCGGGTGCCAGGGGTCCGAGCTGCGCCTGCAGCCCCTGCACCGCCGCGGCCAGGCCCGGCGTGGCGGCCGGCCGCCAGGCGCTGGCCAGCCGGCCGTCGCGCACCACCACGCACTGCTCCTCGGTGCCGCCGGGCGTGCTGCGAAAGCGCTGCACCGGCATGGCATCGAGCACCTCGTTGCCCAGGGCGACGCCCCGCCAGCCCGGTTCGGGCAACCGGCTGCACCACTCGACCCGGCCGACCAGTCCGGGCGCGCGCCGCTGCAGCAGGGCGCGCTGCCGCTGCTGCAGGTCGGCGCTCAGTTCGAGGATGCGGTAGCGGCCGGGCAGGCTGTCCAAGCGCTGCAATTCCAGCAGCAGGTCGACGGCCATGACCCCGGAGCCGGCGCCGAACTCCAGCACCTCGCCCCCGCCGAGGCGCTGCAGCAGCTCGGCGCACTGCCGCGCCAGGCACTGCGCGAACAGCGGCGAGATCTCCGGCGCGGTAACGAAGTCGCCGCCGGCGCCGAACTTGCGGCTGCCGTTGACGTAATAGCCGATACCGGCGCCATACAGGGCCAGTTCCATGTAGCGGTCGAACGGCAGCGCGCCGCCGGCCGCGGCGATGGCCGCACCGATCCGCGCCAGCGCGCGGTGCAGCAGCGCCGCCTCGTCGCCCTGCAGCGGCGGCAGGTCGGCGGACGGACGCGGCGTGGTGTCGGGCGGCGCGGGCATGCGCTAGTGTAATGCGTCACGAGCGGCGCGGCCCGCCGGCGCACGCCGGCGCGGCGGCCCGGTAATCCAGCTCCCGGAGGCGCACTTGACCGAATCCCAAGCCCTGGCCGGCAAGACCGCCCTGGTGACCGGCGGCGCGGCCCGCGTCGGCGCCGCCATCGTCCGCCGGCTGCACGCGGCCGGGGCGCATGTCGTGGTGCACTACGGCCGTTCGCGGCAGCCCGCGCTCGCCCTGCAGCAGGAGCTCGCCGCGCGGCGCCCCGGCGGGATCAGCCTGGCGCAGGCCGATCTGCTGGACCTCGCCGCCCTGCCGCGCCTGGTCGAGACGGCCGCGGCGCCGACCGGCCGCCTCGACCTGCTGGTGAACAACGCCTCCACCTACTACCCCACGCCGCTCGCGGCCGCCACGCCGGAACAATGGCAGGACCTGATGGGGACCAATGCCCAGGCCCCCTTCTTCCTGGCCCAGGCCGCCGCCCCGCTGCTGCGCCAGAACCTCGGGGCCATCGTCAACCTGGTGGACATTCATGCGCTGCGCCCGCACCCCGAGCACCCGATCTACTGCATGGCCAAGGCGGCCAACGCCATGCTGGTGCGGGCCCTGGCGCGCGACCTGGCGCCGCAGGTACGGGTGAACGGGGTGGCGCCCGGCGCCGTGCTCTGGCCCGCGGGTTACCAGAGCGACGCCGCGCGCCAGGCCATCCTGGAACGCATCCCGCTCGGTCGGCCCGGCGACCCGGAGGACGTCGCCGCCGCGGTGCTGTTCCTGGCGACGGCGCCCTATATCACCGGCCAGATCCTGCCGGTGGACGGCGGCCGCACCGTGCAGCAGTGAGGGGCGGCCAGCGCCGCCCTCAGGCGTCTTGCGGCCGGTGCGGGTCGGGGTCCCCAGGCGGCACCCCCACGCGGTCACCGCCGGCCCGCTTGGCCGCGTAGCAGGCCATGTCCGCCTGGTGCAGGGCCTGTTCCGCGTCCGGCACCGCCGCCGTCACCCTGGCCACGCCCAAGCTCGCGCCGAGCAGGTAGGCCCCGCGCTCGCCGGTGAAGGAGAAGGCCGCCACCGCCTGCCGCAGGTTCTCGGCGATGCCCCGGGCCTCGGCCGGGGGACAGTGTTCGAGCAGCACCGCGAACTCGTCGCCGCCCAGCCGCGCCACGGTGTCCCGGCCCCGCACCTCGCCCAGGAGCACAGCCCCCAGTTCGGCCAACAGGCGATCGCCGGCCGCATGGCCCTCGGTGTCGTTGACCGTCTTGAAGTTGTCCAGGTCCAGGTAGATCAGGGCATGTTCGAAACCGTGGCGGTGGGCGGAGGCGACGGCACGCGCCAGGCGCCCCAGGAAGGCGTGGCGATTACTCAAGCGGGTCAATGGGTCGTGGCCCGCGAGCCAGCTCAAGCGCTCACGGGCCGCACGCTCGTGGAAGGCGGCGCTCACCGCCATGCCCGTAAAGACCGTCAACCACAGCAACATGATGTCCAGGAACAGCAGGCCGAGGTCCGCCTGGTCACGGACCACCTCGGACATGCGACCGCTGACCGCCAGCAGCGTCGCCATGGCCACCAG
>JBFZDU010000085.1:0-5001 GCA_041307205.1 Gammaproteobacteria bacterium
AGACTTTGCAAGCGATGCGTGCCGCCACCAGCGACACGGCCACGCTGTTCAGAGACGTCCCAGGCCTCAGCTTCTACGGTGCCGGCGGCGTTTCCAGCCTGCCGTCGATACGCGGCCTGGCTGACGACCGCCTACGCATCAAGGTCGACGGCATGGACCTGATCGCCGCGTGCCCGAACCATATGAACTCACCGCTTTCCTACATCGACCCCACCGCGGTGGCGACGGCAACGGTTTATGCCGGCATCAGCCCGGTCAGCGCGGGAGGCGACAGCATCGGCGGCAGCATCCTCGTGGACTCGGCCGCACCGGAATTCGCGGTACAGGGCCAGGGCACCTTGCTCACGGGCGAAGCAGGCGCCTTTTACCGCAGCAACGGCAATGCCATGGGCGGCAATCTGGCCGCCACCGTGGCCAGCGAACAGGCCAGCCTGAGCTACACCGCTTCCTACGCCCAGGCCGACAACTATACGGCCGGCGACGATTTCAAGGACTACACCTTCACCGGCCGGCCGGGACACACCTTGCCCCTGGATGAAGTCGGCTCCACCGCTTACGAGGCGATCAACCAGGCGCTCAGGTACGCGTGGAAAGGCGACGGCCAACTGTTCGAATTCAAGTACGGCCGCCAGCACATCCCCTACGAAGCCTTTCCCAACCAGCGCATGGACATGACGGACAACGTCAGCGACCAGTTCAACCTGGCCTACACCGGCGAACAGTCCTGGGGCACCCTCAAGGCGCGCGCCTACTACGAGCACACCCAGCACGAAATGGATTTCGGCGACGACAAGCGTTACTGGTATGGGGGCGCCTCGGGTGGGTCCACGGCAATCGACGGCGTGCCGTGTTCGCCCATTTCGGGCGGCATGACAGGTTGTGCCGCCGGCATGCCCATGTATACCGACGGCAAGAACACCGGTCTCAACCTGCATGCCGAGATTCCGCTCGCCGGGCGGGATGTCCTGCGCGTGGGCGGCGAGTATCAGGCCTATCGCCTCGACGACTGGTGGACGCCTTCCGGAGCCAACATGTGGCCCAACACCTTCCTCAACATCAACGACGGCCAGCGCGACCGCTATGCCGTCTTCGGCGAATGGGAGGGCCGCATCAACCCGCAGTGGACAAGCCTCGTCGGCGTGCGCCACGAGACCGTCAAGAGCGATGCGGGCGAAGTCCATGGGTATAACCTCAACACCTTCCCCACTTCCGGAGCGGTTTCGCCGGGCAACCAGACCACGGACGCGGCCGCATTCAACACCGCCGACCGCAGCAAGACCGATCACAACTGGGACCTCAGCGCCCTGGCCCGCTATGCTCCCGCGGCCACGCAAACCTACGAAATCGGCGTTGCGCAAAAGACCCGTTCGCCCAACCTGTACGAGCGCTACACCTGGTCCACGTGGCAGATGGCGGCGCTCATGAACAACTTCGTCGGCGACGGCAACGGTTATGTGGGCAACCTGAACCTGGAACCGGAAGTGGCCCATACCCTGAGCCTCACCGCCGACTGGCACGATTCCGGCAACGAGACGTGGGGCGTCAAGCTCACCCCCTACTACACCCACGTGAAGGACTATATCGACGCCGTGCGCCTGCCCGGCCAGACGGGCACGACCAACTTTGTGTTGCTGCAGTATGCCAACCAGTCCGCGCGCCTCTACGGCGTTGACCTGTCCGGCAATGCCCTGCTGGCGCGCGGCACGGACTACGGCGATTTCACGGCCAGGGGCGTGGTGAGCTACACCCGCGGCGAAAACCGCGATACCGGCGACAACCTCTACAACATCATGCCGCTCAATACCAGGCTCGCCCTCACGCAAAAAATCGGTGCCTGGCGCAATACGGTCGAAGGCGAACTCGTCGCCCGCAAGGAAAACGTCTCCGCGGTGCGCAACGAAATGGAAACTCCGGGGTACGGCCTCATCCACCTGCGCGGACGCTATGTACAGAAGCGCTACAGCGTCGACTTCGGCATCGAAAACCTGTTCGACCGCTTCTACTCCCTTCCCCTGGGTGGTGCCTATCTCGGTCAGGGCACGACGATGGCA
Source organism: Gammaproteobacteria bacterium (assembly GCA_041307205.1). Lineage (GTDB taxonomy): Bacteria > Pseudomonadota > Gammaproteobacteria > Chromatiales > Chromatiaceae > JARRQB01. The sequence continues at coordinate 2,052 of JBFZDU010000085.1, forward strand.
ATTAATGGGGTCCCTTGGGGCACACCCGTGCCCGGTCCGGGCCGCTCGGTCTATGCCGGGGTGAATGTCCAGTTCTAAACTGTCGCCCGAAGCGTCCCCCAACAAGAAAGCCCCGTGACCCAAGCACGGGGCTTTCTTAATTCCGTCGCCGCCCGATTCGGCCGCACCGGCCAAAAAAATCCCGCCAGCAGGCGGGAAGGGAGAGGTGGGATAACGCAATGAAGCGTTGACTCACTTTAGGCGAGCCGATCGACGCGCACAACTGGACAAATTGTCGCAGTCCGCAGCCGCGGCGGCGCGCGCATTACAATGCCGCCATGTCGTCCGCGCCTGATTCCACCCTGCTGTCCACCCTGCCTGCGCGCGCCCTGCTGGGGCGTCTGCTGGCGGTGCGAATATCGCTAATCGGCGGTTGGGCGGCCGGCATCGTCTGGCTGCACTGGGGGCTCGGCATCCGCATGCCGCTTTTCGAGATGGCGGCAGTGCTGGTGCTGATGGCGCTGTTTGCGCTGTCCACCGCGTGGCGTCTGCGGCTGGATGTGCCGGCGACGCAAATGGAATTCCTCGCGCACCTCCTGGCTGACCTGACTGCGTTTGCGGTGCTGGTGTTCTTCAGCGGCGGCGCGACCAATCCCTTCGTCTCGCTGATGCTGGTGCCGGTCATCATCGCCGCGATCAGTCTGCGCCCGCGCTGGGTCTGGTTGCTGGCGGCAGTGGCGGGCGGCTATTACGCGCTGCTGCTGTTCTATTACCAGCCGCTGGCGATCGCCGATCCGGTCGCCGCCTCCGCCATGCACCTCGGCGGGATGTGGTTCAACTTCCTCATCAGCGCCGCGCTGATCGCGTTCTTCGTCACCCGCATGTACGCCGCGCTGCGCACGCGTGATCAGGAGCTGTCGGCCCTGCGCGAAAGGCAGCTGCGCGACGAGCGCATCGTCGCGCTCGGAACCCAGGCCGCGCTGGCGGCCCACGAACTGGCCACCCCGCTCGCCACCATCCAGACCACCGCGCACGAACTTGCCGCCGAATTTGCCAACGATCCGGACATCGGTGAAGACTGCCGCCTGCTCGAAAAACAGGCGCAGGCCTGCAAGCGCATCCTCACCCAGCTCGCTGCGCGCGCGCAGGACACGCCGCCCGCCGCCCAGCCACTCGATGCCTGGCTCGCCGCGGTGGTCGAGCGCTGGCAGGTGCTGCGTCCCGATGCGCAGATCGCGATCAAACTGCCGGCGGACCACCGCGACTTCGCCCCACCCGACGGACTGGAGCAGGCGATCCAGAATGTGCTGAACAACGCCGCCGACGTCTCGCCCGACGCCGTCGGATTCCACGCTGAAACGCTGCCTGATACGCTCGTCATCGACATCGCCGACCGCGGCCCGGGCTTCACCGCCGAGCAGAAAGCGCAGGCCGGCCGCGTGCTGTTCAGCGGCAAGCCGGGGCGCGGGTGGGGCATGGGCCTCGCGCTCACCCACGCCACGCTGGAGCGCCTGGGTGGCAGCCTCACCCTGACCGAACGCGACGGCGGCGGCACCCGCGTGCGCATCACACTCCCCTGGAGCCCACCCGAATGAATGCTGCTGCAATGAAACTCCTGATCGTCGAGGATGATGCCGATTTTGCCGCGGCACTGGCGCGCGCGATGACAAAACGCGGCTGCGAAGTGGCGCTGGCGCACGACGCCGCCGAAGCCCAGGCGGTGGCCGACACCTTCGGACCCAGCCACGCCGTGGTCGACCTCAAGCTGCCCGGTGAATCGGGACTCAAAGTCGTCGAACAGCTGGCTGCGCGCAGTCCCGCGCCCGCCATCATCGTCCTTACCGGCTACGCCAGCATCGCCACTGCGGTCGAGGCGGTGCGGCTGGGCGCGCGCCACTACCTGGCGAAGCCGGCGGACGCCGACGAGATCCTTGCCGCGCTGCTGCGCGATGAGCCCGACGCAGCGCTGGAAGTCAGCGCCGAACCCTTGTCGGTGGCACGCATGGAATGGGAGCACATCCAGAAAGTGCTGAACGAGCACGACGGCAACATCTCGGCCACGGCGCGCGCACTGAAAATGCACCGCCGCACCCTACAAAGGAAACTCGACAAGCGCCCGCCGAAAGCCGATTGAGCCGGCGGAACTTCGGCCAGCTGTGGGCGGTCTCCTCGCTTGTCTTGTCTCGAGGAAACCTCCCGCCATGAACGTCCAGTCCCTGCTCGACCAACTGCTCAACGCCGGCCAATCGGCGCTGTCCGGCAATGTCGCCCAGCCGGGTGCACCGGCCAAGGCCGGCACCGCCAACTTCGGCACCGGGCTACTCGCCGGCGGCGCACTCGGCCTGCTGCTCGGCGACAAGCGCGTGCGCAAGTTCGGCGGCAAGGCGCTGGGGTATGGCGGTGCAGCTGCGCTTGGTGCGCTCGCGTTCCGCGCCTATAGCAACTGGCAGCAGCAGGCGACCGCCGGTACCGCCGCCGCGCCCGCCCCGCGCCCGTCGCAATTCCTGCCGGCGCCTGCATCGGAAGGCCATAGTCGCGCGGTGCTGAAGGCGCTGATCGCCGCCGCCAAGTCGGACGGCCACATCGACGATCGCGAACGCGGCTTGATTGAGCAGAAGCTCGGCAGCATTGCCGGTGACCCCGAGCTGCGCCGCTGGATCGACCAGGAAGTCGCGCGCCCGCTCGACCCGGCTGACGTCGCCGCCGCGGCAAGCTCGATGGAAGTGGCGAGCGAGATGTATCTGGTGAGCGTGCTCGCGGTGGACACCGAGAGCTTCATGGAACGCGCCTACCTGGACGAACTGGCGCGCAAACTGAATTTGCCGGACGATCTCAAGACGCAACTCGAAACCGACGTGCAGCAGGCGCTCGCCGCGGTCTGATTTTTCAGTGGCCGGCGCCCCAGTCGACCACGCCGAAGTAGGCGGTCACCAGCACCACGCCGCCGAACACGATGCGGTACCAGGCGAAC
>JBFZDU010000086.1:0-9259 GCA_041307205.1 Gammaproteobacteria bacterium
GCCAGGTGTGCGTGTTCTGCCACACGCCGCACGGGGCCGAGAAGGCGCCTGGGGCGCCGCTGTGGAACCGCGACCTGGATGCCGCGGTCACCTACACGCCCTACACGTCCAGTTCCATCAACGCCCTGGATATCGCCGCCACCCCGGGCGGCAGTTCCAAGCTTTGCCTGTCCTGTCACGACGGCACCCTGGCCATCGGGGCGGTGAACGTGGTCAACGGCCAGACCAATGTCAGGATCCAGATGTCCGGGACCGCGCCCGACGGCACCATGCCCGAGGGGGCGGGGGCGCAGACCGGTTTCACCCGCCGTCTGGGCGTGGACCTCACCAACGATCACCCGATCTCCTTTACCTACGACACCATCCTGGCCCTGACCGACGGCGAACTGCGCGACCCCGCAGTGCAGGCGCACATCGCCACCCGCCAGCCTGGCGTTACGCCGCCGCTGGTGCCCCTGGAGGCGGGGAAAATGGAGTGCATCAGCTGCCACGACCCGCACATCCGCGACAGCAATCCGGCCTTGTCGATCAAGTTCCTGCGGCTCAACCGCTTTCAGGCCAGCACGCCCGTGGGCGGCCAGTTCAACCCGACCGGCGACATCATCTGCCTGGCCTGTCACGACAAGCTGAGCTCGGTGTGGGCGAACTCGGCACATGCCGACCCCGCCGTCGCCGACGAGACCTACAAGGCGGACCCTGCCGCCTTGCGCGAATTCCCCGCCGGCGTCGCGGTGTGGGAGGCCTCTTGCCTGAACTGCCACGACACCCATACCGTGCAGGGCGCCAAGCGCCTGCTGCGCGAGGGCACGGATGCGCTCGGTACGCTCACCATCCCCCGCAGCGGCGGCAGTGCGGCGATCGAGAGCACCTGCTACCAGTGTCACACCACGGCGGCGGAATCCGTGCTCAATGCCAACACCGAGGTGCCGAATATCCGGACCGACTTCAGCCTGCCGCGGCGCATGCCCATCACCAATGCGGAACAGGCCGGCAACAACGAAGTGCACGACATCGTCGATGCGGATCTGACCGAGGCCCGAGAAACCCTGGGCCTGAACAACCTGAACAACCGCCACGCCGAGTGCACGGATTGCCACAACCCGCACCGGGTGCAGCGCAATCGCCTGTTCAACGGCACCGGCGCCACCATTGCCGGTACCCACGATCACACCACGGCGCCGCACAGCAATATCGCCTCGGGGGTGTTGCGCGGTGCCTGGGGCGTGGAACCGAATTACGCCGATACCAGCTTCCACGTGCTGCCCGCCAGTTACACGGTCAAGCAGGGCGACGGCGGTCCCGGGGCCAGCACCGCCGTCACCAGTCCCTGGATGACCCGCGAGTACCAGATCTGCCTCAAGTGCCACTCGGATTACGGGTACGCCGACAACAATATCTATCCGCTCGGCAACCGCCCGAACCTGGGCGATTCGGGCGGCGGTACGCCGCCGGGCACCAACGGACTCACCCAGTACACCAACCAGGCCAAGGAGTTCCAGGCGCCGCTGTCCCACCAGGGTGGCGGCACCGCGGGGTCGGCCGCGTCTTCAGGGGCGGCGACCGGCTTTGGTAACCTCAACCACCGTTCCTGGCACCCGGTAATCGAGCCGACCGGGCGCACCCCGGCGGTGCGCAATATCAACGCCAACATCTTCCTGGCGCCCTGGAACGGCGCGGTCGGCACTCAGACCATGTATTGCAGCGACTGCCACGGTTCGGCCACCGCCGCCGGTACGGTGGTGCCGACCGGGGGTGAGAACGGCAACCCCTGGGGGCCGCACGGCTCGACCAACAACTTCATCCTCAAGGGCGCCTGGGACAACGAGACCGGCACCGGGCGGCAGAACGACCTGTGCTTCAAGTGCCATGACTTCGCGGCCTACACCAGTGCCAACAGCGGCGCCCAGTCCGGTTTCCGCGGCGGCGGCAAGGGCAATCTGCACGCCTTCCACGTCGACCGGATCGGCCGCATCGAGTGCACCTGGTGCCATGTTGCCGTGCCGCACGGCTGGAAGAACCGCGCCCTGCTGGTCAACCTGAACGACGTCGGGCCGGAAGCGGGCCGGGTGGTCGGGACCGAGGTGCCGATCGGCAACAGCGGCCAGGTGTTCACCCAGCAGCCCTATTACCTGGAGGCCAAGCTAAAGATCCGCACCTTCGGTACGCCGGGCAACTGGAACGACGCCAACTGCGGGTCGGCGAGCAACAACCCGAGCACCGGTAAGGACTGGATGAAAGACGTGTGCGAGAACCCGCCGTAATGGCCCTGTTGCGCCTGGCATCCCTGCGCCTGACCCTGGCGGGCCTGGGCCTGCTGGCGGCGGGCCTGGTGTGCGACCAGAACGGCTGGCTGCCCGGGCTGTGGGCCATCACTCCGCCGCTGGTGCTGCTGGCGCTCAATCTGGCCGCCGCCATGCTGTTCGACCCGCGGTTCCGGCGCCACCCGGCGCTGTTCGCTTTTCACCTGTGCCTGCTGCTGCTGGCGGTGCTCGCCGCGTATGGCCAACTGGTGCGCTACCAGGCGCGACTGCCGCTGGCGGCCGGCCAGGCGTTCGCGGGCGACTTGCTGGAACCGGTGCGGGTCGGCCTGGTGGCGCCCGAGCTGCTGCCCGATGGGGTTATGCGGCAGGGCGACATCGCCGTCGACTACACGCCCGGGCAACGCCGCGGCGCGACCCGCAGCCAGGTCTGGGTGGACGGGCGGGGCTGGCTGGAGATCGGCGACGATGTCCCCCTGGTCATCGACGGTTATCGCTTCTACACGACCTCCAACAAGGGTTTCGCGGTGCTCTTGACCTGGCTCCCGGCCCAGGGGGAGGCGCAGCTGGGCGCCTTGCTGTTCCCCTCCTATCCGCTGACCGAGCTGGGCCAGGCCAGCAACTGGCGCACGCCGGCCGGGCAGGACCTGGAGCTGGCGCTCGGACTGCCGCCGGCGCCCTTCAACGCGGCCTGGACCCTGAGCACGGCACTGGCGCAGGATGCAGAGCTCGGGCTCAAGGTGGGGGACCACAGCCGGGTTTTGCGCCCGGGTGACGAGATGCCCCTGGATGGCGGTCGCCTGAGGTACGAACGCGTGACCATGTGGATGGGTTACCAACTGTATTACGACCCGACGCTGCCCTGGCTGTTCGCCCTGGCGGTGTTGGCCGTGGTGTTCATGGCGCTGCATTTTGCCGGCCGGGTGTGGCGGCCGGTGCGCGCGGACAGCGTCGAAACCAGCCGGCAGCACCTGGCATGAACGGCAGCGAAGGCTTGCTGCTTGCCGCCGGCAGCGGCTGTTACGCGGTTAGCGCCGGGCTGGCCTGGCGCGGCCGTTGGCGCAACATCGGTGGCTGGATCCTGCTCGGTGCCGCGCTGTTCGCCATCGCCATTGCGGTGCGCTGGGTGACCTTCGGCCAGGGTCCGTTCCTGACCATGTACGAGATCCTGGTGAGCAGCCTGTTCAGCCTCGGGCTGATATTCGGCATCGCCTGCCTGCGCCATCCCGAGGTGCGCCAGGGCGCCCTGGTGGCGACCGGGATACTGCTGCTGATGGCACTGTGGCTGGCCTTCACCGACCCGCGCAGCACGCCTTTGCCGGCGACCTACGGCAACCCCTGGCTGTGGGTGCATGTGCTCACGGGCAAGATCTTCCTCGGCTGCTGCCTGGTCGCCAGCAGCCTGGCGGCGGCCGGCCTGCTGGGGCTGGGCGGCACCGCTTTGCGCGGGCCCCGGCTCAACCAGGTAGCCTGGCGCTGGCTGATGCTGGCCTTCGTCTTTCACAGCGCCATGCTGATTGCCGGGGCCGTCTGGGCCCAGGACGCCTGGGGCCGTTACTGGGACTGGGATCCCCTGGAGACCTGGGCCTTCGGGACCTGGCTGGCGATGATCTTCGCCTTCCACGCTAAGGCCAGCTATCAGCTTGCGCCTGGCGTCGAACGCTGGATGATCGTCGGCGTGTTTCTGCTGGCCTTCCTCACCTTCTTCGGGGTGCCCTTCATCAGCATCGCGCCGCACAAGGGGGCGGTATGAAACGCGACGCCCGCTGGCGGATGCTGTTGGGGGTGGCGCTGGCGGCGGTCGTCGGCGGACTCCTGGTGTACCTGCTGCCCGAGCGGGCCCGCGAGTTGACGCTGCCCGTTGACCCGGGCGTGGCACCGCACCCGACCGCGGCGCCGCCGGCCTATGCGGGCGAACTCCATGAACGCTTCCAGCAGGCCGCGGTCATGCTGCACGCCGGGCAGCACGAATACGCACTTGCCGCCCTGGAGCGCGTACTGGATCTGGCGCCGGATCTGCCCGAAGCCCATGTGAATACCGGTTTCGCCTTGCTGGGGCTGGAGCGCCCGCAGCTGGCGGAGCGGCATTTCGAGACGGCGATCGCGCTGCGCCCCGAACAGGTCAATGCCTACTACGGCTTGGCCCTGGCGCGCGAGGCGGCCGGCGACCTGGATACCGCCCTGGGCGCCATGCGCACCTTCGTGCATCTGAGTCCGCCCGACGCCGAGCACCTGCGCCGCGCCCGGGCGGCGATCTGGGAGTGGGAGGCGCGACGCAACGCCGCGCCGGAGCCAAAGGTGAACCCCGATCCGCAGGAAGGCGGCGGCGAACCCGACGGGGTTTGAGACTGCATGTCGCCGCGGCTCAAGCAATTCATGGTGATCAGCCTGATCGGTCTGGTGGTGGTGCTGACCGCCCTGGTGCATTTCTACCGGCAGCTCAACCAATACAACCTCGAAGAGCATTTCAATACCAATAGCCGCGTCATCGCGACCGTGTTGCGCAACTCGCTGGTGGACGACGGGCTGATGGAGCTCTTGGGCCGGCCCGGACAGGGGCAGCCAACGCCGGCACTGTTGGCCCGGATCGACGCCGTGCTGCGCCAGCAGCTGCGCTGGGTGCCGGTGGTCAAGGTCAAGATCTACGACCGCGATGCCATGACGGTCTATTCCTCGGACGCGGCGCAGATCGGCGAGAACGCCGGCGCCAACCCCGGAGTGCGCAGTGCGCTCGCGGGCAGTCCCTTGTCGGATATCGTGTTCCGCGATCGCTTCAATACCTTCGACGGCGTGGTCGCGAACCGCAATCTGCACCACCAGTACATTCCATTGCGCCATCCCGAGACCGATGCGGTCGAGGGCGCCTTCGAGATCTATTCGGACATCTCCGAGTTGCTGGAGCGGATCGGCCTGCAGGAAAAGGTCGTGCTGAGCGTGCTCGCCGCGGTGTTGGGACTCTTCTATGTCGCCTTGTTTCTGGTGTTCCGACGGACCGATCGGGCGCTCGCACGGGAGCAGGCCAAGCGGGAGGCTTATCTGCAGGAACTGGAGCAGGTCCGCGCCGAACTCGAGGTCCGGGTCGCCGATCGGACGCGCGAACTGGAGTCGGCGCGCGTGTTCCTGCAGTCAGTGATCGACGGCATCGCCGACCCGCTGTTCGTGATCCGTGCCGACCTCACGGTGTCACTGATGAACCAGGCGGCGCGGCAGATGATTCCGGTCGATGGCGGGCCCGCCTATCGGCACTGCTACCAGATCACGCACCGCCGCGACACGCCTTGCCAGGGAGCCGATCATCCCTGTTCCTTCTCGGAAGTGCTGCGGCACGGGCGCCCGGTGCGGGTAAGGCATACGCACTTCGACCGGCGCGGCGAGCCGATCATCGTGGACGTGGTTTCGACCCCGCTGAGCGCGGGCGTCGGGCAGCTCGATGGCATCATCGAGGTGCAACACGACGTCACCGAGCTGGTGCGGACCCAGGAAGGCTTGCGCGCCAGCGAGGCCCGCCTGCAGGCCATTATGGATCACGTGCCCGACGCCATCCTCGGTTGCGACCGGGATGGCCGCATCGAGTCGGTCAATCAGTCGGCCACGCGCCTGTTCGGCGCGAGTGAGCCGGAGTTGCTCGGCAGATCCCTGTCCGAGTTCATTGGCACCGGCTTCGAGGAGCTGGCGGCGGAGCGCGATGGCAGCCTGCGCGAAGTGACGGCGCGGCGCCGCGACGGCAGCGAGTTCCCCGCGGACATGTGGCTGGGACAGATGGCGCCGGCGGGAGAAACCCGGCATATCGCGGTGGTGCGTGATATCAGCCAGCGCCGCCTGGCCCAGAAAGAGCTGGAAACGACGCGCCAACAGTATTTTCACCAGGAAAAAATGGCCGCGCTGGGGCAGCTCGCGGCCGGCATCCTGCATGAGGTCGGCAATCCGATCGCGGCCATTGCCGGGGCGGCAGCGGCGCTGCAGGACCTGGCCGTCGGCGCTGGCTACGGATCCCAGGTCGATTGTCCCTTCGACGGCGCCTTGGGACGCAACATCGAGCTTATCGACCAGCAGACCGCGCGCCTGGCGAACATCACGCGCGAGATCGCCGATTTTGCTTCGCCGCGGCCCCGGGAGCGCGAATTGCTGGACCTCAACGGCTTGCTGCAGAGCACGGCGCGGCTGATGAGTTATGATCGCCGCTTTCGCGATATCGACCTCGCCCTGGAGCTTGATCGCAGCCTGCCGGCCATCATGGGGGTGGCGGACCAGCTGACGCAGGTGTTCATGAATCTGTTGATCAATGCCATGGACGCGTGCACGCAGGTGCCCGAACGCGCGTCGCGGATCACCATACGCAGCCTGCACGCGGGCAATGCGGTGCAGGTGATAGTGGCGGATAACGGCTGCGGCATGTCGGAAGAAGTGGCGGCACACGCGCGGGAGCCCTTCTACACTACCAAACCGGTGGGCAAGGGAACCGGGCTGGGATTGTCCCTGTGCGACACCATCGCGCATGCCCATGGCGGTCTGCTGGAGATCGAGAGTGGTCCTGATCTGGGCACCCGGGTGACACTGACCCTGCCGATAGGCGACCAGCAGGCCGAGTCGGACCAGGAGCGGGCCGCATGAAGAGCCTGCGGGTCCTGGTGGTGGACGATGAGCCGGCCATCCGGCAGGTGCTGAGCGCGCAGCTGAGCAAGCTCGGGCACCAGATCGACGAAGCGGGCGCCGGCGTACCGGCGCTCGACGCCTTGCTGCAGGGCGATTACGACGCCTGCATCTGCGACATGCGGCTGCCGGATATCGAGGGTATCGAGGTGCTGCGGCGCGCCCGGGATGCCGGGGTCGAGACCAGCTTCCTGATGATCACGGCCTTCGCCTCGGTGAGCAACGCCATCGAGGCCATGAAGCTCGGCGCCTTCGACTACCTGATGAAGCCGCTGCGCCACGATGACATCGTGCACCGGCTCGGACACATCGCCGATCTGGACAAGCTGCGGGCGGAGAACCGCCGCCTGCGCAGCCTGGTGGATTCGACCGCGGTGGCGTACGCGCTGCCGCAGAGCCGCTCGGCCGTGATGCAGCGGATCAGCGCGGTCGCCGCGAAGGTGGCCCGCACCGAAGGGACCGTCCTGATCACGGGCGACAGCGGTACCGGCAAGACCTACCTGGCACGTGCCATACACAATCAAAGCCCGCGCGCCGAGCAGCCTTTCGTGCAGGTCAACTGCGGCGCGATCCCGGGCGAGTTGCTGGAGAGTGAATTCTTCGGCCATGTCAAGGGTGCCTTTACGGGTGCGGATCGGGCCAAAAAGGGCCTGTTTCACGAGGCGGACGGCGGCACTCTGTTCCTTGACGAGATCTTCGAATTGCCCGCGGCGCTGCAGGTCAAGTTGCTGCATGCGCTCGAAGACAAGCAGATCCGCCCGGTCGGCGCGGAGAAGGCCCGCAAGGTCGACGTGCGGATCATCGCGGCCACCAACCAGGATGTGGCTAAAATGGTTGCGGAGGGCCGGTTCCGGGAAGATCTTTATTACCGGCTGAACGTGCTGCAGATACACTTGCCGCCGCTGCGGGAACGGCGCGAGGATCTGGCTGGTCTGATCCGGTATTTCATCGACGTCGAGGCGGACCGGCTCGGGCTGCCGGCTGGCTTTCGACTGGATCCTGCGGCGGAAGAGGTCTTGGTGCGTTACGGCTGGCCGGGCAATCTGCGTGAACTGCAGAATGTCGTGGCCCGGGCGCTGGTGCTGGCGGACGACGGCGTGATCGGCTTGGCCGACTTGCCGCAACAGGTGTTCAGTTCCGGTCCGCCAGGCAAGGCGGGACCCGCGGCGACGGGAGACGGTGGCTCGCTGCGCGACCAGGTGCGCCGGTTCGAAGTGCAATTGATCCGCGAGGCCATTGCCCAAACCGCGGGTGATCGGCAGGCCGCCGCACGGCAATTGGGCATCGGGGTCTCGACCCTTTACCGCAAGCTCGAAGATATGGATGCCTGATGCCCCAAGGGGCATTTTCGGTCACTGGTGCGAGGTGCCAAGCATGGGATTACGCAGTCTGATAGTGGGGGCGTCTGGCGGCGCCGCATTGCTGCTCGGCGGGGCGGTCCTGGCCGCAACGCCGGCGGAGGATTACGCGGCGGGGTTACACGCCTATCAGCAGGAGGATCTGATACCGGCCATGCAACTGCTGGAACGCGCGGCCGAGGCCGGGCACCCGGAGGCGCAGGTATTGCTGGGCTACATCCTGGACCGGGCGGAAAACAACGCCGCCGCGATGCGTTACTATTCGTTGGCCGCCGCGAGTGGCAATGCCGAGGGGGCTTATCGCCTGGGCGTCCTGTACGCCACCGGCGAGGGCGTGGAACGCGATCCGGCGGCCGCGGTTGCCTGGATGCGGCGTGCCGTGGAAGGGGCGTATTGGCCGGCTGCCGTGGTCCTTGCCCGGGCTTACCTGGAGGGCGGGCTGGGCCTGGCCGTGGATCGCGCGGAAGCTGAGCGTTTGCTCCGCCAGGCGGCGGATGCCGGCGACGAGCCGGCCCGAAGCGCGCTCGAAGCCCTGACCCGGGACGCTGTTAAGAATTAGGGGACCCATCAATGTCTGCGACTATTCGGCTGGCCTTGGCCGTCGGCCTGATTTTGCTGCTGGGCGCGTGTGAGGCTGAAGCGTCGACCCCGGCCGAGGCCTCTGGCACTGCGGCCGCTGCCCAAACCGCCGAGGTCGACGCCCCCGGCACCGCCGCGGCGCCGGCCCGTCTGCCCAAGGTGGCGGACCGTTTCGATGTGGGGGCCAATGTGTACGTTCGGGCGCTGGCGGTCGAGCCGGCGCGCGATGCGCTGTGGGTGGGCACTTCGGCCGGTGTGCACGAAATCGGCCTAGCCGATCAACAGGTCCGCCAGACCTTTACCCGCAAGGAAGGCCTGGCGAACGAGTATGTGTTCGCCATCGGTATCTACCACCAGGGTAACAAGTGGTTTGGCAACAATGCGGGCGGCGTGTCGCGCTACCGCGACGGCGAC
>JBFZDU010000087.1:0-6168 GCA_041307205.1 Gammaproteobacteria bacterium
CGTCGGCACGGATCCTGGCCAGCCGCTCCTCAAGTATTTGGAAGGCCTGGTCCCAGGAGATCTCCTCGAACTCGCCCGCGCCGCGCGTGGCGGAAGCCCGGCGCAGCAGGGGTTTGGTCAGCCGTGCCGGTGAATACTGCTTCATGATCCCGGAGGCGCCCTTGGCGCAAATCACCCCTAGGTTGTGTGGGTGATCAGGGTTACCCTCGATATGGCGTATTTCGCCATCGCGCAGCGTGACCCGGATGCCGCAGCGGCAGGCACACATGTAACAGGTCGTGTTCTTGACCTCGACCCGCCCCAAATCACGATCGGATTGACTGACTGGATCCAACATGTCTTAAGCCCTTATTTTATGGCCGCATCCACGCGATCCATTAATACAGCAAGACATTCTAATATTCGCAGCACCTGATAATCAAATCATTGAACTCCGGTACGGGCCGGCCGCTACCCAAAACGGCGGCGGCGCCAGGAGCGTGTCGGACTTGACCGATCGTAGCGAGGGGAAGCCGGTTTGCGGCAGATTTTTCGGATTTTGCGCGGCGCATAGTGGCGCTGTGCAACGAGGAAAACGGGCAATAGGGCCAAATCCGGATCTGCCGCAGTAGCTCAGCGTCAAGTCCGACAGGCGCCTAGCCCCAGGGCGTACCAGACCTTCTTGACCACACCCCGGCGAGACGGACCATAGCGACCATGTACCTGGCACCAGAAGAACTGATGGACGCCCTGCTGCCGGCGGTCTGGCAGACCGACGACGGCGTGGTCCATATCGATTTCGGCCGTAACGCCCGGGTCACGCTGGTAACCGCGCAACAAGCCCATGCGCGGCATCGGGCACTCGCCCCGGGACGCAAGAGCCCCGTTCTGGTCTTATGCAGTGCCGTGCCGAAACCCGACGCCCAGGCCAAGCGATTTCTGTCCAGTCCGCCCGTCGACCGTTTGACTGCCGCCGCCGCGATCGTGACCCGCAACTTCGCGCTACGCCATATCGGCAACCTCTACCTCAAGTCCACCCGGCTGCCCTACCCGTGCCGGCTGTTTGCAACCCGCGAAGCGGCCCTGCGTTGGTTGCGCATGCACCTGAGCATACCTGAGACCCAGCCGCCCCCCAGGCAGCCATCTTCGCCCCGCGGCAGCGCTTAACCGATCGGCAGGCGCACTGATGCGGACCTCGGGTACCGGTTCAGGCGACCGGCATGGCGGTGCACGGCCGCAAGCACCGGATAAGGCAGAGGAACCGGAGGGATCCCGGCAAATGCCGCGCGTCCACAGGCCCGGCAGTTGCTCCGACCCATCAATACCGCAACTGCTCGACCACCTGGTAACCGTCACGATCGGGTTTCCAACCCCAGGAATGCGTCTGCAGGTCGCGCATGGCCGCCCACAGGGCCGCCTCGTGCGAGTCGGCGGCGAAGCCGCAGCCGTAACTGGTACGGGTGCGGCCGCGCAGGGTGCGATAGCTGGTTTTGAGCACCACCACGTGGGCCCGCGGCAGGGCGCTCCAAGCCTGTGGGTGGAGTATGTCGACATTGCCGTAGCGCGCCGTGCCGCGTTGCCGCAGCAATTGCGCCGCGGTCTCCTGAGCATCCACCGGATGGGCCTCACCGTAAACCAGCGCGTAGTCGAGGGTGTTGCCCTGCCACTTGGCCATGACGCAGGCCGCGCCACCCGGGACTGCCGGTGCCGCGGCCAGCGCGGCGGGCAGGGGTATGGCAAAGGTCAACGCAGCGATCAGCGCACGCATGTCGGCTCCAGACTGAACGGCTCACCATACCTGCATCGGTACCAGGCGGCGCTTATTGAGCAGAAGACGAGGGCAAAAGTTCTGCGCGACGACCGCCAGCCGCGTGGTCGACGCTCGACCTTACCCCGCTTCCAGTTGCTCCCAGCGTGCGTAGGCCTGTTCCAGCTCGGCCTCGACCTCCGCCATCCTGGCCTGTAACGCGACCACCCGCGCCGGTTCGTCGCGGTACAGCTCGGACCGGCCCAGGTCGGCCTGAATCCGGGTCAGTTCGGAATCCAGGGCCTCGATCCGTCCGGGCAGGGCGTCCAGCTCGCGTTGCTCCTTGTAGCTCCGCTTCTTGACCTTGATCGCCGCCGCTTCAACCGGCGATTTCTCCACTTTGGACTTGGCCACCCCAGCAGCGGCGGGCGCATGCCGTGGGCGCTGGCGCAGCCAATCGGCATAACCGCCGACATAGGCGTTGACCTTGCCGTCGCCCTCGAACACCAGGGTGCTGGTGACCACGTTGTCCAGGAAGGCACGGTCGTGGCTGACCAGCAGCAGGGTGCCGTCGAACGCCAGCAGCAGTTCTTCGAGCAGCTCCAGGGTCTCGACGTCGAGGTCATTGGTCGGCTCGTCGAGCACCAGCACGTTGGCCGGGCGCGTGAACAGCTTGGCGAGCAGCAGCCGGTTGCGCTCGCCGCCCGACAGCGCGTTCACCGGCTGGCGGCACCGCTGCGGCGGGAACAGGAAATCCTGCAGGTAACTGATAACGTGCTTGGCCTGGCCGTTGACCGTCACCTTGTCGCTACCCCCGGCGACATTCTCCAGCACGGTCTTGTCATCCTCGAGCTGGGCGCGCAGCTGGTCGAAATAGGCCACTTCCAGCTTGGTGCCGAGCTTGATGCGACCGCTGCCGGGCTGCAGCTTGCCGAGCAGCAGATTCAACAGGGTGGACTTGCCGCAGCCGTTCGGGCCGATGATGCCGATGCGATCGCCACGCAGTATGGTCGTATTGAAGTCCCGGATGATGGGCGTGCCGCCCCAGCCGTAACTCACCTCCTCCGCCTCGCACACCAGCTTGCCGGACCGATCGGCGGTGTTCAGAGTGATGCTGGCGGCACCCTGGCGGGTGCGGCGTTCGCGGTATTCGTCGCGCAGCGCCTTGAGCTGGCGGACCCGGCCCTCGTTGCGGGTCCGCCGCGCCTTGATGCCCTGACGGATCCATACCTCCTCCTGGGCCAGCTTCTTGTCGAAGCGGGCGTTGGCCTGCGCCTCGGCATTGTCCATCTCCGCACGGCGCCGCAGGTAGTTGTCGTAGTCCCCGGGAAAGTCGGCGACGCGGCCGCGGTCGAGCTCGACGATGCGGGTCGCGAGGCGCCGCAGGAAGCTGCGGTCGTGGGTCACAAATACCAGGGTCCCGCTCCAGCCGAGCAGGAATTCCTCCAGCCAGGCGATGGCCTCGATATCCAGATGGTTGGTCGGCTCGTCCAGCAGTAGCAGGTCCGGATCACCCGCCAGCGCCCGGGCCAGCAACACCCGCCGCTTCATGCCGCCCGACAGGGCGGCGAAGTCGATTGCGGGATCGAGCTGCATCCGCGACATGACCGTCTCGACCCGCTGCTCCAGTTGCCAGCCGTCGACGGACTCCAGGGCGTGCTGGGCGCGTGACAAGCGCTCCATGGCCGCCGGACTGTGGTCGTCGGCCAGCGCCTGGCTGGCGGCATGATAGGCCTTGACCTGGGCCGCCATGTCCCCAATCCCGTCGGCCACCACGTCGAACACCGCGCCGCCCAGCCCCGCCGGGACCTCCTGGGTCAGGCGCGCCACCCAGGCGCCCTGGGTCAGCACGCGCTCGCCGTCATCGGGCTGGATCTCGCCGGCCAGCACCTTGAGCAAGGTCGACTTGCCCTCGCCGTTGCGCCCCAACAGGCACACCCGCTCGCCGGCCTGGATGGCCAGGTCGATGCCATCGAGCAGCGCCGGGCTGCCGTAGGACAGGTGCAGATTGCGCAGGGAGATCAGGGCCATGTTGTTCCGGGTCAAGTGACGGGCTGGCACCGGATTGGTGCGGGGAATCATAATTCGGTGGCTATTCTATCCTGCCGCACTGCCCACTGGAGCCGCCATGCAGACCAAGATCCTGCTGCCCGAATCCGAGCTGCCGACCCACTGGTACAACGTCATCGCGGATCTGCCGAACCAACCGGCCCCCTACCTGGGTCCCGACGGCAAACCCATACCGCCCGAGGCGATGCTGGCGATCTTCCCCGAGGCCCTGGTGATGCAGGAGATGGCCACCGAGCGCTGGATCGAGATCCCCGAGCCGGTGCGCGAGGCACTGCGCCTGTGGCGGCCCTCGCCGCTGTACCGCGCCCACCGTCTGGAGCGGGCGCTCGGCACCCCGGCCAAGATCTACTACAAGAACGAGGCAGTGAGCCCGGCCGGCTCGCACAAGCCCAACACCGCCGTCGCCCAGGCCTACTACAACCAACAGGCCGGGATCACCCGCCTGGCCACCGAGACCGGGGCCGGCCAGTGGGGCTGCTCGCTGGCGCTGGCAGGCCAGATGTTCGGCCTGCAGGTCCGGGTGTACATGGTCAAGGTGAGCTACCACCAGAAACCCTACCGCCGCTCCATGATGCAGACCTGGGGCGCGGAGGTGTTCGCCAGCCCCACCGACATGACGGCCGCGGGTCGCCAGATCCTGGCCGAACACCCCGACTCCAACGGCTCGCTGGGCATCGCCATCTCCGAAGCCGTGGAAGAAGCTGCCGGACGTGCCGACACCAACTATGCCCTGGGGTCGGTGCTAAATCACGTTTGCCTGCACCAGACCATCATCGGCGAGGAAGCCAAGAAACAGCTGGCGCTGATCGGCGAATATCCCGATATGGTGATTGCCTGCTGCGGCGGCGGCTCCAATTTCGCCGGCATCGCCTTCCCCTTCTTCGCCGACAAGGCGGCCGGCAAGCAGGTCGAACTGCTGGCCGCTGAACCCAGTTCCTGCCCCACCCTGACCAAGGGCCTGTACGCCTACGACTGGGGCGATGCGGTCGGCCTGACCCCGCTGATGAAGATGTACACCCTGGGTCACGATTTCATGCCGCCGGGCATTCACGCGGGCGGCCTGCGCTATCACGGCGATTCGGCGCTGGTGAGCCAGCTGTACCACGAAGGCCTGATCAGCGCCGTGGCGGTGCCGCAACTCGAGACCTTCGAAGCCGGCGTGCTGTTCGCGCGCACCGAGGGCATAGTCCCGGCCCCCGAGTCCACCCATGCGATCGCCGCCACCATCCGCGCGGCGCGCCAGTGCACCGCCACCGGCGAGCCCAAGACGCTGCTGTTCAACCTGTCGGGTCACGGCCACTTCGACATGGCGTCGTACGACCGCTATTTCGCCGGTGAGCTGGAGAACTTCGATCTACCCGACGAGGCGATCCGCGAATCGCTCCATCACCTCCCGAAGGTGGCGTCCGGTTGACCCGGCGCGACCAGGGTCGGCGCTTCGAAGTGATGGGAGTTCGACCTGGGCCTGGTCCGAAAGCCCGTAGTCGCTGCGTAGCGGCCCGGCGCAAAGCCACCACCATGAAGGCGGCGCCGCGACGCCGCGGCTGCGGCAGTCCCACCCCCGGGCCGATGCGCACGGAACCAGGTCACAGACCGGCGGCCGCTGGCCGAGGGTGCAAATCCGTCTGCAGCGCCAAGCCACGCCGGGTTCTTCGCGACCGCGCAAACGACGAACAAACATCAATGCCCGGGACATCGGCAAGCGTTACTGTGGTGCTTGCAGGCATCAGCAGACTGGCGGGAGCAGTTTATTTGGCATCTAACCGGGCTGTTCGGGTTGCTGAGTGTCTGAGCTTGCGTTCGGGCGGTTTTTCAGCCCAGCGGGCCGCCCAACACACCAGGTCGGCAACATTTAAAGTAAGGGAAGGACGGCACCATGAGAATTCCAACTGTCGCAGCAAGCTGCGTGTTAATGGCACTTTCGGCTACTGGCAGTTTCGCCGAAGGCGATAAGAACCAGACCGCAAACCCAATCTTCGGCGATAATTGCGTGGAAGTGACCCCGCCCGGCATCGACTTGGCTGACTGCGAACAAGTGCCAGCACCGTCGCAGTCGGGCATGGACGTCTTCTTCTGCGATGGTACCCGGGTGGTCGTTTGCACGGACGAAGAAGACTGAGCTGTCCCCTCGACTGACCTGCCACGCCCGAGGCGCTCACCCCGTCACGCGGTGAGCGCCCGGAGGTCGGCGCGACTTTCCGGCGGCGTTGGCCCGTCAGGCCGGCGTGGTATGCCTTGCTGCTGCCGAGCGCTCTGGCCAGCGGCGGGTCGCCGCTTAGGCTGCTTGTCGTTGGTTGCCCGTGCCCGCGCCCCGCTGGGGTAGTAACAGTGCCCCAATTCGAGACGGTGCGGCCTGTCCCCAGGGCAGACAT
>JBFZDU010000088.1:0-6356 GCA_041307205.1 Gammaproteobacteria bacterium
CCAGATTGGCAAAGTGCTTTGCCAATCTGGCAAGGCCAAGCCGCACGCCGCACCGCCGCCGGGCCACACAACCGTCACCCAAGCCATAACTGTCGACCGGCTTTTTGTCTAAAGCCCGACCCGGGTTCCGAACATACTCAAGCGCTTGGCGCATCAAGCGCTGGACCGGCAGCTTTTTGACCTCGCCGTCAACGTGGCACCGGGGCAGATGGCATGCATCTTGAGGGTGTTGTGGCCAGACCCAAGCGACCCCAGGAGCCATGCACCCTGGTGCACGGCTCCACGCGCGAATCCGGCATCGAGACGACAAGTAGACGAGCATGCAAACTTTGACGCGCAACCAGGAACAGCTCGTGGCGCTGATGCGCCGGCTGCGCTACTTCCGCGAAATACCGCGACCGGACCTCGAACGCCTTGCGGGTGGCGCCGACCAGATTGCGCTGTCTGGCGCGGAGATCCTCTACCGCGATGGCGCCAAGGTCGCATTTGTCAGCATTGTCATCAGCGGACAACTCAAGCTCTGCGCGCCGACCGGCAACGGCGGCACCAAACTCCTCGCCATCGCCAAGCGCGAAGACAGTTTCGGCGAGCCGGAGGTGCTGCTGGGCCAAGCCAGCCCGGCTACGGTAGCAGCGGTCAACGACTGCCACCTGCTGATCGTCGACGGGAAGCTGTTGCTGCAGGAACTGCAGCGCTGTCCGCTACTGGCGATCAGTGCGCTGCGCAGCGTCAGCCTGCAACTGCGCAACCTGGTTCTCGACAACCAGCTCTCCCACACCCGCTCCAGCACCGAGCGCGTGCTCGGCTACCTGCGCCGCCATTCGGAGTGCACCGACAGCGGTGAATGGGTGCATACCTTTCCCGCGCTAAAGCGCGACATCGCCGCCAAGCTCAGCATGACACCCGAATCTTTTTCGCGCGCCCTGCGCGGTCTGGAGCGGCACGGGGTCGTCAGCGTGAGCGGCCGCGAGGTGCGGATTCTCAATCCCGCCGAGTCGTCGGGCGCGCAGAATTAACGCAAGGGACAAGCCAAACCGGGTTCGACTCGACAGTCTTCCTGCCGCCAATTGCCCGGAATCAAATTTTCCGATGTACGACCGGCGGCTTGTCGGGCAAGCGGCTGTGCCGACGCAAGCCCTTGCACACCCCGGCGGCAGTGCGTAGCCACCAGCCCCAGCAGGCAGCAAGATCATCTGACGTGCCACCCTGAAACCGGGCACGGAAGAGCTATGGCTTTTATTGACAATTGTCAACCGAAGGGAAAATTGCCCACTTTTACCGTCGACGCCATATAAGTAAGTGTCACAGACCACCTAGACTTGCTCCCCACCAGGACGTCAGAGCCTGGACTGGGACCTGGTCCCGTTTTTTCTTTCCTTTTCTTTTACCAAAGGTGGCACATATGGCGGAGAGAGTTCTCACTCCGAGGGGTCGCTGGCGTTATTTTTTTAGCGCGGCACTCCTCCTCAGCTTGGCGTCCGGGTCGGCCTGGGCGTCGGTAAGCATCAGCCGCGCCGAATGGCGCGCCGACCGCAATCAGCTCCGGGTCGAAGGTTCGACCACGAACAGCAACCTGACAGTGACCGTGGTCAATGCCTTTGCCCCAGCCCAGGTCATAGGCAGCGACCGCGGCAGCTCATGGAGCATCCGTACCACCGGCCCCAGCCCGGTCCCCTGCCGCGTGCGCGCCACCCAGTCGGACGGCAGCCTGGCCGAGCGCAACGTCAGCAACGCCCCCGCCAGCTGTGCGCCGACCGCGAACACTCCGCCCCCGGTGGTGCCGGGCATTTCGGTCAACAACGTGACCGTGACCGAAGGCCAGACCGCCAACTTCACCGTCAGCCTGTCGGCCGCCACCACCCAGACGGTCACTGTGGTCGCCAGCACCGCCAACGGCAACGCCACCGCCGGCAGCGACTATACCGCCCGCAGCAACGTCACCCTGAGCTTCGCTCCCGGCACTACCAGCCAGACTTTCGCGGTCGCAACCATCAACGACACGGCGGTCGAAGGCACCGAAACCTTCAACGTCAACCTCAACAATGCCAATAACGCCACCATCGCAGATGCCCAGGGCGTAGCCAGCATTCTCGACAACGACAATGCGCCACCACCCCCGACTGCGGCGCCCGATGTGTCCATCAATTCCACCAGCCAAAACTCCGGGGAGCTGGCCAACACCGTCCCGAATGCCCTGGGCCCGGTGGCACAGCAGCCGTTCGCCGGCAACACCAGTCACAAGATCCTGGCGATCAACGACCTCGGTATGCACTGCGGCGACTACGACACCCGCGTCGCGAGCATCCTGCCGCCGTTCCAGGTCTTGCTGGCCCAGGTCATCCAGATGGGTAGCCGGCCGGTCCTGCTCAACCGTACCCAAGCCCAGGTCAGCTACTCGGCGGTCGCCAACCCGAACGACCCGATCCTCGACGACCCGAACGCCTTCCGCGGCGTGGCCCCCGACGGCAGCGTCTACAAGACCAACTTCTGGGACGTTGCCTCGGCCGCCTACGGCCCCTTCTACCCGCCCGGCATCCTCGACTTGTTCTTCGATGCGAACCCGGCCAACAATCTCGACATCGGCCTGCCGGTGCCCAACGTCGAAGAGCTGTACATCGGTGCCGACGGCCGCCTCAACAGCGGCGACGAGAGCCTGACCGCGGTCCAGCACGCCATGCCGGGCCTGACCAACCCCTACCGTGCCAACACGCCGCACCTGGCCGAGGAGTTCTACAACGACAAGCCGTTCTTCGTGAACTTCCCGTTCGGCTACGTGGCCCAGAATCTCAACTGGTTCGAGGGCGCGGGCGTGCCCATGGCGGCGTTCGACGACTTCGGTCGCGAGAACGCCTACCCGCTGGTGCGGGTCCAGGCGCGGGTCAACAACACCCTGGTCGCCACCACCGACACGGTGCTGCCGATCTCCGGCGAGGCCAGCTGCATGAACTGTCACTCCGCCGACGTACCGGTCTCGGCCGACGCACCCCACGCCGGTTCGGCGTTGCCGAACGGCACCGTCGCGACCCAGCTCGACGACCCGGCGCTGGGTAATGTGCCGGTGGCCGTGAGTATCGAGTACGCCACCGACATCAACATCCTGCGCCTGCACGACGAGAAACACGGCACCAGCCTGGTGGCGCAGCAACCCGTGGTCTGCCAGACCTGCCACTACACCCCGGCGCTGGACTTGGCCCAGGTCGGACCCAAGGGCCCGCAGAACGACCCGGCGAACGCCAACGGCCGTACCCAGCTGACCCAGAGCACCATGTCCAACGTGATGCACAGCCACCACGGCTCGACCGGCCTGTTCCCGGCCATCCCGGCGCCGGTCCAGGCAGCGGACGGTACCGTCACCAACCAGGCCACACGCCTCGACGCCCTGGCGCAGAACTGCTACCAGTGCCACCCGGGCAAGAACGTGCAGTGCCTGCGCGGCGCCATGTTCAACGGCGACATGCTGTGCAGCGACTGCCACGGCAACCTGGCCCAGGTTGGCAACGACTTCTCGCGTAACGTCTCGCCGACCAATGTCGGCGCCTTCGAGTTGGGCGGCAACTTCTACAACCCGGCCGACCCGCAGCCGCGCGTGCCCTGGGCCAACGAACCGGGTTGCGGCTCCTGCCACACCGGCGACGCGCGGTCCCGCCTGACCGGCACCGGGCTGGTGGTCAACACCCGCGACGCCGCCGGGAACCTGGACGGCATCCGCCTGCGCCAGGCCTTCCGTACCGGCGATGCCAAGGCCACGCCGATCGTGCCGACCAACAACCGCTTCGCCGAGCCGCGCGTACCGGCCAGCTTCAACGGCACGCCAAACCCGGGCGCGGGCAATCCGCAGCTGTACCGGGTCAGCACCGGGCACGGCGGGGTGATGTGCGAAGGCTGCCACGGCGCGACCCATGCCGAATGGCCGAACGCCAACCCCTTGTCGAACGACAACACCACCGCCACTCAGCTGCAGGGCCACACCGGCCCCATCGTCGAGTGCACCACCTGCCACGGCACCGCGAATCTGGGCAACACCCTGAACGGTCCGCACGGCATGCACCCGGTCGGGATCACCGGCTTTGCCCGCGGCGGTCACGAGAACCTCGCGGACAGCAACCCCAATGCCTGCCGCGCCTGTCACGGCAACAACGGGGAAGGCACGGTGCTCTCCCGCACCGCGACGGCCCGGGACTTCCGTGGTATCGGGCGAGGCGGCCTGGTGGCCAAAGGCACGCCGGTCACCTGCACCATGTGCCACGGCAACGAGCTGTAACGGCCTGAGGCCCCATCCCCCGCCCAGCGGGGGATGGGGTCGCGTGCCTGATCGGACTGGCCAGCCCTTCCCGTCACGGGAAGGGCCCCGACAAAGCCTCCGCCCCTTGTGGGCACCGACACACTTTCGAGTGAATTCGGCTATTAATTATGTATGTCCCATAATCCCAACCGTCGCCCGACACGCCGTGCCCCCAGCACCGCAACCGCAGTGGCGTGGATCGCGCTCCTCGCCCTGCAACCCTGCCCGGCGCTGTTCGCCGATAACCTACCCCCACCTCCCGGGCCCTACCGGCCCCAGACCGAGGCTGGCGGGGCACCCCGAGCCGCCGGCGCGAAGCAAGCGCAGCCGGATGGTCCGGCGCGCTTTCGGGACCCGATCGCCGACCCGATGGAACCTCCCCTGCCAGGCACAGGCACAGGCACCGCGGCAGCCGCAGCGCCTGCGCCGACCCCTGCCCCGGCGACCCCGAACGAGCAGCCGTCGCCGCCACGGACCTGGCCCCCCGCCCCTGCGTGGCCGCAGGCACCGGGCTGGCCGCCCGCACCACAGGGCTGGGGCCCCGCACCCGGGTACGGCGCAGTACCGGGCGGCTTCGTCCCTTACGCCCAGCCCGGCTATGGGCCGCCAGCGGCACCGGGCTTTGCTCCCCACACGCCGGCGACGCCGGCGCCGGTCGCCCAACCCGCGACCACAGCGCAGCGGGCAGCACCACGGCCACCGCGTAGCGCCGGGCAGTTCCGCCCCCCGGAATTGCTGGGTACGCCCTGAAGACAAAGGGCGGCGGGCGAAGGCTATGGGCCGACCAAGTCCGGCGGGCTGGCGGCTTATCGCACCCGGACCTTTCAGCCGGTGTCGAAGCCGGCGTACGCGCGGTACTCGACCGGCTCGCACACGACATCGCTGACCCGCGCCAGCTCGGGCCCGCGCCACAACCATTCCTGCAGGGTGGCGACGGCCTGCGGCGCGCCACAGGCGATCACCTCGACCCGGCCATCCGGCAGGTTGACGGCATGCCCGCACAGGCCTAGGGCAAGCGCCTGCTGCCGGGTGGCGGCGCGGTACCAAACCCCCTGGACCCGCCCCGCGACCACGCAGCGCACGCAGATCATGGCGCGACCGCGTCCAGGCGCAGGGTCGCGACCTCGCCGGCGCGCAGGCGAGGTCCCGCAGGCAGGTCAAACACCACCGTGACCTCGTAACGGGCCCCCTGACCCGTCCCGGCCACCGGCTCCAGCCCGACCTCGGCGACGGTCCCCTGCAGCCACAACTCGCGCACCCCCACCCGCGCCGGCGCGCCGGGCGCGACCCCGGCCAGCTCTGCGGCGCCGGCGTTGGCCCGAACCAGCATGCGTCCGTCCTCGGCCACTACCACCAGGGGCATACTCTGCAGTTCGCTCACCACGACCTGGCCGGGCGCACCGGCCACCCGCAGCACCAGGGCGGCATGAGGCGCACGAATGGCGCTGCGTTCCAGGTCCAGCCTGGCCTGGGTCAGCTGGGCGCGCGCCGCCTGCAGCGTGGCGCGTGCCGCCTCCAGGTCGATGGCCGCCAACTGCCGCTCGTGATCCGACAGCACCGTGCGGTCGTAGAGTTCGGCCGCCCGCCCGTCCTCGCGCTCGGCCTCCTCGAAATCTACCCGGGCCTTGGCCACCGCCGCCTCGGCCTCGGCCACACGCGCCCGGAAACCGCGATCATCCAGCCGCAGCAACTCGGTACCGGCCGCGACCGACTGACCGGCGCGCACCGGCACGGCCGCCACCACGCCTGAAACCAGGGTGCCCAGTTCGGTACGCCGGACCCAGTCCAGGGTGCCCGTCAGCTCCGCTGCGGCGGCCGGGCCCATCGCCAGGGCGACCAGCCCCGCGCCAACAAGCGCTGCGCCTTTCATGGTGTGTTCTCCTTCTCGTCGCTAACCAGCCGCCCGGCCAGGGCCTGCAGCCGCGCCTGGATCAACCGCCACTGCAAGGCAAGCTCGGCCCGCTGCAGCCGCACCGCGGAGGTCTGCACCATGGCATCGCCCAAGTCCGCCCGCACCTCCAGTTCGTACAGCGCCCGGCTGCGGTCCAGGTAGAGATCCCGGTACTCGGAGAGG
>JBFZDU010000089.1:0-3603 GCA_041307205.1 Gammaproteobacteria bacterium
GCAACGTCCCGCAGAAACGCTGGTCCAAGATCCCGCCCATGATCCCGCCCTCCGGCGTCGCCATGCGCCTGACCGAGCTGGCCGGCGCGTTTTGAGGCGTCGGCCGGCACCCCGGCGTCAGCGCGACGCCCGGATCGTCGGGAAAGGCGCAGAGTGTCTGCCTGATCCCGACCCGGGGAGGTGTGCGACGCAGGCCGGGGTAAGCGCAGCGGGCGCCCGCCGGGGTGCACTGGGGTGAGGATACGCGTGGCGTTGCGGCGCTGCTGCGCCAGGGTAAAGAACTTTCGATCATGTCTAACCACCGAGGTACTGCAATGCACTTGTCTGTTCTGAGGACTGCTTCCCCCGTCGTATTCGGGGCCGTAACGGCGCTGCTGTTCTGCGCCAGCGTGTCTGCCACCGCCGCCGCCGCCGTCGCCGCCCGGGTCAACGGGACCGAGGTGTCGACCGAGCGGCTCGACCGGACCTTCGCCTCCTATCTCGACCAGCAGGGCGTCGGGGCGCCCGCGCTGGCGAAGCTCGAACTGTACCGCGGGCTGCGCAAGCAGGTGCTGGATACCCTGATCGCCCAGGAGCTGTTGTGGCAGCACGCCAAGAGCAAGGACATAGTGGCTGCCGACGATGCGGTCGACCAGGTCCTCGACCAGATCAAGAGCGGCCTGTCGACCGAGGCCTACGAACACCGCCTGCGCCAGGTGGGTCTGGACGAGGCCAGCTACCGCGAAGACCTGAAGCACCGCATGTCCGTGGAGAAGATGGTCGACACCGAGATCAAGGCCGGGGTCGAGGTCAGCGACGCCGAGATCCATGAGTTCTACACCGCCAACCCCGATTCCTTCACCCGCCCCGCAGAGGCGCACCTGCGGCACATCCTGATCCGGGTCGAGGAGGGGGCGGACGCCGCCGCCAAGGAGCAGGCGAGGGAGGCGGCCGAGGCGGTGCTCGCCAAGGCCAAGGCGCCCGACGCGGATTTTGCTGCCCTCGCCAAGGAACACTCGCAGGACACCTCGGCGGCCGAGGGTGGGGACCTGGGATTCGTGCAAGCCGCCGCGGTGGTCAAGCCGTTTTCCGAGGCCGCTTTCGCCCTGCAGCCCGGCGCCGTTTCGGACCTGGTGGAGACCCAGTTCGGCTACCACATCATCAAGATGGAGGAACGCCGCGGTGGCGACCTGGTGCCCGAGGACGAAGTGCGCGAGCGTGTCCGTCAGCACCTGGTCGACCAGAAGGCGCAGCAGATCCTGCAGGACCTGCTGAAGGACCTCCGCGAGCAGGGTAAGGTCGAGTTGCTCGAGTCGCTGTAATCCCGGCCATGACCGCCGCCTGCCCGCCGGCCGTCGCGACCGGCGGGCAGGCCACCCGATCGGTCCCGACCAGGACCACCCCACCAACACCGCAAGTGAACCGACCGGCACCTCGAGTTCGCTGATCGATGTGCGGGTGCCCCCACCTGCCAGGTAGCACAAACCCGCCAAAATCCGACCCGCACTCCGGGCCGGGACTCCGCAACTTGCCCCGCCACCGATCCCCGGCACGGCCGGACGCGGCGATCCCCGCGTTTCTTCTCGGGAACGAATGTCCCCAATTTTCCGGCTGGAAAACCGGAGTACAGGGTGCAGACCTGTACCAACGGCCAGTCAATTTTGTTTATCCACAGGCCGGATCCCGCTCGACCCCAGGCGTAGCGGCGCGGTGCAGGCCCGTGGACAACAAAAAATATCTTTAAAAACAATTTTCTAAAAAATCCATTTGGCAGTATGGGCGGCGCCGGTACGCCGGGCGCCCGCACGCTGCGCGACGCGGCGACGGCAGTGGCGGTACAGGTTGGGCTTGGACTAATGGGCAGTAAAAACCCGCCCTTCGTACCATGTTGCGGTAGGTGTTCTCCTGCCACAGTTAGCCCCACGACTCCTGAGGGCGTTTCGGGTCCGTGTCCCGGACGCCGCTGGTTTCGATAGCAGGAGCCCAACCCCGGCGTTGGTTGATCCAGGCAGCAGTTGGCCTGGTCGTCGGGCGCCGCCGCGGGGACAGGGCTTTAAACAACATGTGCAAGTCGTATGGAGAGAACAATGGTAGCCAAAACAACTCGTCGTTTCCGCGAGGAGACCGGGTCTGGGGCACCGCGTCAGATGCCGAGTAAGGTCTGGGGGCTGCTCTGCCTGGCGGCGCCGCTGTGGGGGCTGGTCGCCTCCGGCAGCGCGTCGGCGCAGGGGGTGAGCTGTCCCGACACCATCAAGGCGGACGTGGTCGTCCTGGACAACCCGACCGTATTCAACCGGCTGGGCGCGCAGAACCCCAACTGGATTACCTATGCGCTCAAGCGCGACGTGGTGGACAAGAGCACGCTCGTGCCCTGTACCCAGACCAACTGTTCGGCGGGCAACGTGATCCTGCGCCCGGACAAGCGCCCCCGCCCGCTGGTGGTGCGCTCGGTCGCCGGCTCCTGCCTGGAAGTCACCTTCACCAACTGGCTGGACCCGGTGTTCAACCCCAACCCCGCCCAGCAGGGCCAGAACACCCCCGGCACCGACCCCTTCGGCAACCCCTTCCCGGGCCTGTTCAACGACAACCAGGTCCGCGACCGCATGGCCGGTTTCCACGCCTCGGGCGTCGAGATGGTGGACAGCATCGCCAGTGACGGCAGCTTTGTCGGTAACAACGAAAGCAGCCTGGTCGCCCCCGGCGGCACCACTACCTACACGCTGTATACCCCGCACGAAGGCACCTTCGTGGTCAACAGCTACGGCGCCACCCTGGGTGGCGAGGCCAACGCCGGCAACCTCGGCATCGGCATGCTGGCGCAGTTGAACGTGCAGCCCAAGGGCGCGCGCATCTACCGCAGCCAGGTGACCGAGGAGGAGATGCGCCTGGCCACCACGGGCTATACCGCTGCCGGCCAGCCGATCATCGACTACGAGGCCGTATACCCGCCCGTCCAGCCCTGGATCGCCGAGGGCAAGGCCGGCCTGCCGATCATCAACATGCTGACCGCAGGCCGTGAGCTGGTGCACGGCGACATCAACGCTATCATCGCCGGCCCGGACGCCGACGGCACCTGGAACAGCGTGTGCCCGGGCGAGAACTGCCCCTACCCGCTGGAGAGCGTCGGCAAGCGCAACCCGAGCCTGCCCAACCGGCTCGAGGCCTTCCGCGAGTTCGCCTCCGTGTGGCACGACGAGCAGACCAACTCCCAGGTCTTCCCGAACTGGTACACGGACCCGGTGCTCGGCTACACCCTGCACCCGGTCGGCGACGCCTTCATGATCAACTACGGCTCAGGTGGCATCGGCTCGGAGATCATCTCCAACCGCCTGCACACCGGCCCCATGCACGACTGCACCAACTGCGCCTACGAGGAGTTCTTCCTGGCCTCGCAGACGGTCGGCGACCCCGGCATGCTGGTGAACTTCCCGGCCAATACCGGCATTGAGGCCTGCAGCCCGCGCAACATTGCTGCTGGTCCGAATGATTTGAACGCCTGCTGGCGTGATGCGAATCTGGCCAACGGCCCGATCCCGGGTAACTACGCCCTGTTCCAGGAAGACCCGGCCAACATCCACAATGCCTACACCGGCGACTTCATCAAGATGCGCAACGTTCACGCCG
>JBFZDU010000090.1:0-11678 GCA_041307205.1 Gammaproteobacteria bacterium
CACCTGGTTCACCGAGGGGCCGCTGATGGCGAGCCTGGGGTCCTGCGACAGGTCGGGGCCGGTGTCCAGCGGTTCGCCGTCGCCGCGGAACACCCGCCCCAGGATGTTGCGCGAGTAGGTGACTCGCATGGCATGACCGAAGAACCGGACCGACGCCCGCGTGGACAGTCCCTTGGTGCCCGAGAACACTTGCAGCGCGACCACGTCGCGGTCCAGTTTGATTACCCGCGCCAGCGACGTGAAGCCGCCCACGTCTTCCACCAGGGCGAGGTCGTCGTAGGCAATCCGTGCGCCGCCGGAGCTGTCTGCCGGTACCCGCACCTTGAGTATGTCACCGACGATTTCCAGGATCCGCGAATAGCGGGCCAGGGATTGCGACACCTGCTTCTCCTCGTTCGTTGCGCGTCCGGACCTGGGTTGTGGTCCCCAATACAACGTCCGCCAGGTCGATTTCTTGAGCCGGCCGGTTGGCCGCATCGGCGCACGGCAATGCTCGAGCCCGGCGCGGGTTCGAACCCGTAGCTGGGGGTTCCAGGGTTTGCTGGCGAGGCCCAAGAGCGGGTCGGCCGCCCCGGCGGTGTGCCTTTTCAGATTCAATTCAGCTGGCCTGGTTATGGTTCGCCTCGTTCGACGTTCACACGCCTGAAATGAGGATGACAAGCATGAGCACGGTACTCGCATCACCCGACATGAACACTC
Organism: Gammaproteobacteria bacterium; assembly: GCA_041307205.1. Lineage (GTDB taxonomy): Bacteria > Pseudomonadota > Gammaproteobacteria > Chromatiales > Chromatiaceae > JARRQB01. The sequence continues at coordinate 700 of JBFZDU010000090.1, forward strand.
ACGACGCCACCGGCACCGGCCGACAGGTCAAGGTCTGGGACCTGCTGGTGCGGGTTTTTCACTGGTCCCTGGTGAGCTTTTTCTTCATCGCCTATGTCACTGAGGAGGACTTCCTCTCTCTGCACACCTGGGCCGGATACGCGGTACTGGGCCTGGTGGTGGTGCGCATTGCGTGGGGCTTTGTCGGTACCCCCCATGCGCGGTTTTCGAGCTTCGTTTTTTCGCCCCGGGAGATCCGCGCATATCTGGTGGATACCCTGTGGCTGCGCGCCAAACGTTACATCGGTCATAACCCGGCGGGCGGCGCCATGATCCTGCTGCTGATCGTCAGCCTGATCGTGACCGCGCTCAGTGGCATGGCCATCTATGGCGCGGAGGAACACGCCGGGCCGATGGCATCCTGGTTCGCCGGCAGCGCCGAGGTCTGGGAAGACGGGCTGGAAGGCCTGCATGAGTTCTTTGCCAACTTCACCCTGTTCCTGGTGGTGGTGCATGTGGGTGGCGTGATCGTGGAAAGCCTGATTCATCGCGAGAACCTCGCCCGCGCGATGTTCACCGGTCTCAAGCGCGCGGAATGAGGGCGGGGCCATGAAACCCATCGTCGTAGCGACCTTGAGTGCCGTGATGTTGGCCGGCGCCAGCCTGGTCCAGGCCAGCGCGGCCACGGACCGCCTGCAGCAGCAATGGGCCAAGGCCGGCGCAGGCCAGGCCGATGCCGGAGCGGGCCGGCAATTGTGGAACCGGGATTTCCGCGTCCAGGGCGAGATGCGCCGCTGTGCCGCCTGTCATACCGACGATCCGCGTCAGGCGGGCAAGCACGTCGCCACCGGCAAGGCCATCGACCCGCTGGCGCCTTCGGCAAATCCGGCCAGCCTCACCGACCCGGACCAGATCAACAAGTGGCTCACCCGCAACTGCAAGTGGACTTTGGCCAGGGACTGCACGGCGCAGGAAAAAGCCGACGTGCTGGAATACCTGAAGCATCTCTAATCACCTTTTGGCAAACCGACGAGGACTCACCCATGAACAAGACCCTGATCATGACCTTGCTGTTGGTGCTGGCCGTGGTATTCGGCGCCCAGCTTGCTGCCAGCAGCACTACCCCAGGCCGGGATGACGACGCTGACGGTGAGCGCATGTTCAAGCGCACCCCCGACGTCGCCGCGGTGCAGAACGACAGTTATCGCGAGGAGTGCGGCAGTTGCCACATGGCCTATCCCGCCGGTCTGCTCCCGGCCCGCTCCTGGCAAAAGCTCATGGGTGGCCTGGACAATCATTTCGGGGACAATGCCGAACTGAGCGCCGAACTGAACCAGGCGCTGAGTTCTTACCTGGTGGCCAATAGCGCCGATGCCGGTGGCTATCGCCGGTCCGAGCAGATCACGCGCAGCCTCGGGGCGGACGCCATCCCGTTGCGCATCACCGACACCCCCTTCTTCCGCCATGAGCACGACGAAGTGCCGGCGCGGCTGGTGCAGGACAATCCGGCGGTGCAGCGCTTCAGCAATTGCACTGCCTGCCATCAAGGGGCCGGGCAGGGATCGTTCCGGGAACGGGAAATCGACATTCCGGGCTACGGCCGGTGGGACGACTGAGCTATCTTGAGGCATCATGAGCAGGAACCCGGGATTGCTTGGATCCGTATTCGCTGGCGGCGCTGTGCTGTTGGCCGTCCTGTCCTGGTCGGCCGGCAGCGCGCTGGCCGACCAGGATCATGACCGGGCGCGGCGTCTGCTGGAGTCCGGCGAGATCATGCCGCTCGAACAGTTGCTGGGGCGGATCAAACCCGGCGGCCGGGTGCTGGAGGTGGAACTGGAATCCGAGCACGGCCGGCATGTCTACGAGATCGAATACCTGGATACCTACGGCGAGGTGCACGAGGGCTACTTTGATGCCCGTACCGGCGAAGTGCTGTCCGACGACTGGGCAAAGGACTGACCCGTGCGGCTGTTGCTGGTGGAGGATGATGCGGAACTGGCGACTGGCCTGCGCCGCGACCTGGAGGCCGCCGGCTACGCGGTGGACCTGGCGGACAACGGCGTCGATGCCGAGTTCATGGGCAGCGAGGCCAGCTACGACGTGGCGGTGCTGGACCTGGGCCTGCCCCGGCGGCCCGGCCTTACGGTGCTGAGCAACTGGCGCGCCCGCGGCAACCGACTGCCGGTGATCGTGTTAACGGCGCGCGATGCCTGGCACGAGCGCGTGGACGGCTTCAAGGCCGGCGCGGACGACTACCTGGGCAAGCCCTTTCATGTAGAGGAGCTGCTGGCGCGGCTCAAGGCCCTACTGCATCGCGTCCACCAGCAACCCGGTGGGGTGCTGTCCAGCGGCGGCCTGCAACTGGATGAGGAACGGCAGACCGTCACCACCGAGCGCGGTGAGTGCTTCGAGCTGACCGGTACCGAGTTCCGTCTATTGCGCTATTTTCTGTTACACCCCGGGCGCATTCTTTCCAAGTCCACTCTCACCGAGCACATTTACGACTTCGATTCTGACAAGGACAGCAATGTCATTGAGGTCTATGTACGGCGCCTGCGGGAAAAGCTGGGCAAGGACCGCATCGAGACGCGCCGCGGCCAGGGTTACGTATTCCGGGAGCCGGATTGATGCGTTCGCTGCGGGCGCGGCTCGCGGTGCAGTTGCTGCTGGCGCTGCTGGTGGTGTTCCTGCTGCTGTGGCTGGTGGTGAGCAGTACGATTCGCAATGTGGCAGAGAATTACATTGCCACGCGCCTGGGCCATGACAGCGAGGCCCTGCTCGCCGCGCTGAACCTGGACGCGGATGGCAAAGCCTCGATCGAGGCCACGCGCATCGACAGCATCTATGAACGGCCGTTTTCCGGCCACTATTACCAGGTATTCGTCAACGACCAGGATCTGCGTGCCCGCGCATTGTGGGACCAGGTACTGCTTGCCGCGCCGCCTGCGGGGCTGGCTGAGGATCGTCGGCATCTTGCCGGCCCGCAACGACAGCCGCTGTTGCTGGTGTATCGCCACTACCGCAAGCAGGGTCGCGACGTGCACATCCTGGTGGCGGAAGACCTGACCGCCCTGGAGGCGGACATCACCGCCTTTCAAAACCGCTTCACCCTGGCCGCGGGCCTGATGTTGGTGCTGCTGATCGTGCTGAGCATCGCCACCGTGCACTTGGCTCTGCGGCCGCTGCAACGGGTGCGCGCGGATCTGGCCGCGCTGGAGCAGGGCCGCGTGGATCAGCTTACCGTGGCGGTGCCGGAGGAGATCCGACCGCTGGTGCGCGAGGTGAATCGGCTGTTGCAGTTGCTCCATGCGCGGCTCAAGCGCTCTCGCCACGCCTTTGGCGATCTCGCCCACGCGCTGAAAAAGCCGCTGACCCTGTTACGTCAACTGGACCGCGATGCCGCGGTGATCGCCAGTCCGGAAACCCGGCGCATGCTCAACGCCCAGGTGGATGCCATAGCGCAGATCATCGACCGCCAGTTGCGGCGCGCCCGCCTGGCCGGCGAAGGTCAACCCGGCGTCAGTTTTCCCGCGGCCCGGGAGCTCCCGCCGCTCATCGAGGTGGTGAGACGCCTGCAGCCGGGCCGGGCACTGCAGTTCACCCTGGATATCCCCGATGACCTGCGCCTCAACGCCGACCGCGAGGACATGCTGGAGCTGCTGGGGAACCTCCTGGACAACGCCGCCAAGTGGGCGCAGCGGCAGGTTCGGTTGTCCATTGGCAAAGGCGAGATTCAGGGCACCGTCCTGCTGCGCATCGAGGACGACGGCCCTGGCATCGCGGACGAGGCGCTGGCCGGGATCAGCCAGCGCGGCAAACGCCTGGATGAATCCGTCGACGGCCACGGCCTGGGACTGGCGATCGTGCGGGATATCGTGGCTGACTACGGCGGCGAGCTGCGTTTCTCCCGGGCCTCCCTGGGCGGTCTGGCCGTGGAGATTCGGTTACCGGTCCTCAGGCACGAGGGTGATTGAAGATACTCAGGCAATGACCGCCGGAGCGGTTCCAGGCGCAGTCCTGACGCATACCGTTGGGCCGTGGCTGGTGGCAATGGCGCGGATACTTGTACCAAAGACCGGTGGCGGGTTCCACGGCGCTCTCCAGCCCGGCGGCGTTGCCGTCCTCGAAGGTGAAGCCGGCGCGTTCCGCGTCTGGCTGCTCGGCGTGGTTGGTATCTGACACCTTGTCCGCCAGCCCGCCGGTTGCCTGCACCACCGGCACGTTGCTGGCAGTCGCGACCGCGCAAGCGCCGCGCGTTCACCATCGACTCGGCGGCAGCACCCGTGTTCGCCCCTTGCCCATCGCCGGCCCCGCCCGCGCCCCGGTTGCCCCGCCCGGCCAATCTACGGGGCGGTTGCTGTGTGCGCGGGCGTACAGACTGTGACAAGGCACGCTCTTAGCCTGATGTCAGGGTCGAGGAACGGCCCCGGCGGTGGGCGCGTTGCAAGGGGTGCGGCCGCCGTCCGGGCGCGTCCCGGTGGCATGGAGAAGACAACCCAACCGCAACGCGTTACCCGCCAAGAGCGCCCGCAGGAAGCACTGGATGGGTTCTTGGCTTTTCTCCAATGACAGTTTGTCCAGGTCTGCAACTGAACGGGGCTTACCATGCTGATATCACTGCGGCCACTTTTGCTCTCCAGCGTGCTGTTGCTGTCGTTCGGCTTGGCTGGCGTTGCCAGCGGCGATGATGGCGATCCCAGTGAGCGGGTCCTCCGCCTGAACCACGCCACGGGCGATGTAAGCTACTCACCGGCGGGCGAGGATGAGTGGACCCGGGCGCCGCGTAACCGGCCGCTGGTCCGCGGCGACCGGTTGTGGACAGATCACGACACGCATGCCGAGCTACAGGTGGGCAGCGCCACCATTCGGCTCGGCGAGAGCACCAGCTTCGAGATCCTCGATCTTGACGATCGGATTGCCCAGGTCCAGGTGACCCAGGGCACGATCAGTCTGCGCGTACCGCGTCTGGAGCGCGGCGAGATCTATGAACTCGCGACCCCCACGCTGGCTTTTGCCATCGATCGACCCGGGCGCTACCGCATCGATGTCGACCCGCACGATGACCGCACCACCATAGTGGTGTGGGAGGGTGCCGGTGAAGCCTATGGGGCGAACCGCACCTTCGAGGTCGGTGCCGGCGAAACGGTGCGTTTCTTCGGCGCTGATTTACGCGATTACGAAGTGCACGGTCTGCCTCGCGCAGACGCATTCGACCGCTATGATCTCGAGCGCAACCAGCGCCTCGATCGCTCGTTGTCATTGCGCTATGTTGGTCCCGACTTGGTCGGCTACGCCGATTTGGATGACTACGGCAGCTGGCGCCCGGTACGCGACCACGGTGCCGTCTGGTTCCCCAGCCGGGTCGACGCCGGTTGGGCGCCCTACCGCGATGGCCACTGGGTCTGGCAGGAACCCTGGGGCTGGACCTGGGTCGACGACGCGCCCTGGGGTTTCGCCCCCTCGCACTACGGTCGCTGGATCCATTTGTCGGGTAACTGGGGCTGGGTTCCGGGTCCGCGCCACGAGCGACCGGTGTATGCGCCCGCGCTGGTGGCGTTCGTCGGCGGTTCGGGTTGGAGCCTGTCGCTGAACCTCGGTGGTGGCACGCCGATCGGTTGGTTTCCGCTCGGACCGCGCGAGGTCTACGTGCCCTCCTATCGCGCCAGCCGTGACTACTTCGCCCGGATCAATGTGACCAACACGGTCATCAATCAGACGACCATCAACAACACCTACATCCACTACGTCGGCGACACGATAAATGTCACCCAGGTGAACTACGTGAACCGCTCGGTCGAAGGCGCCGTCACGGCGGTCCCGAACGAGGTGTTCGTGAATGCGCGACCGGTGCGCCAGGCCGCGATCCGCGTCGACCACAAGGCGCTCGCCCGTGGTGAGGTGACGCGCCTGGCGCCGATCGCACCCAGTGCGCGCAGTGTGCGTGGCGCAGAAGTCGCCGCCAAATCGCGGCCACCTCGGGAAGTACTGGAACGTCCGGTCCTGGCACGCCACGCACCGCCGCCACGACCCCGCCCTTTCACTGCGCGTGAACGGCAGTTGCAGCAGCGCCCCGGCCGGCCGTCGGCAATCCACGACCTGGCGCCCGCAGCGGAGCGCGACGACAAGCGGCCGCACGGCAGACAGAACGTGCGCGTGATCGATCGGCAGGGCAACGCAGAACCCCTGCGTAAGGCCGGTTCCCGTGGTGGTGACGAGGGGCGCACCCCGGGCAAGGAGCCGTCTGCTCAGCCGCGACCACTGGAGCGCTCGCCGGCACCGGCCAACCGATCCGAGGGCCGGTTGGATGACCGGCGCCGCGTTGCCGACCCGCACGGCGATGGCGCGCGCACTGAACAGCGCGGCCGCGAACCGCAGGAAGCCGAAGGGCAGCGCCAGGACCAGCAGCGTCTGCAGCAGCGACCTGCCGCCGTGGAGCAGCAACCCGCCGCCGGGCGCGCGGACCGGCAGCGGCAGGAAACGCCTCGGCAGCCGGAGTCGCCGTCTGACGTGCCACAGGGTGCAGACCGGCAGCGCCAGGATAAAAGCCAGCCGGCCGCTCAGCGCACGCGCCAGGTCGAAACAAATGAGCGGGTCGATCCGCGGCACCTGGGCGAGCAGCGGCAACAGATCGAGGCTCGGCAACAACGGCAGGATCCCGAGCAATCCCGGCGCGGACTGCCGCCCGGCAGTAACCGCGTTGTCGACCCGGATGCGCCAGCGCAGGATCCCGAACAGACCAAGACCGAAGCGATCGACCCTGACGCGCGCGAACCCGGCCCCGCGGACGCCGCGGACGCCGCGGAAAGGAGAAGGCGCCGCGCACCCGTGCCCGATCCGGCCCTGCCCGACGATCCGCGCTGGATGGGACACTAACGGCCGGTCGGACTTGACGCTGTCCTGCTGCAATGCCGCATGGCGCCCTGACCACCTCATGTCGGAGACAGACGCTGGGTATACGCCAGCCTGGAGACCAACGATGAAACAGCATTTCCGGAAAACAGCTTACCCGCTCGCGCTGCTGCTGGTCGGTGGGTTCGTGGTCGGGCCAGCCGTGGCGGACAAGCCATCCTGGGCCGGTGGCGATGGCAAGGGGCAGCACAGCGGTCGGGCTGGCGGATCCCATGATGATCGGGAACGCTCGGGGGGCGACAGCGGCGGTGCCCAGGTCAGCGTGCGCGGGTATTTCGGCGAACGGCACCGGACGACGGCTCACCGACACTACGCCGAGGAGTTTGGTCGCGGACACTGTCCCCCCGGCCTGGCCAAGAAAAACAACGCTTGCATGCCTCCCGGCCAAGCGCGGCAATGGGCCTACGGCCAGCCCCTGCCGCGCGACCTGGTCTACTACGAGGTGTCGCCGACGCTGGTTGTGGAACTTGGCCCACCGCCAAGCGGGCATCGCTATGTGCGCGTGGCCGGCGACCTCCTGTTGCTCACGATCGGCACGGGCATGGTCGTCGACGCGATCCATGACCTGGGCGGGAGGTAGTGGCCGGGCATCATGGACCGAACGAATGCCCCGTTCCGCAAGGGGGTCGCGGACCGATGGCTTGCCACATTGGCGCCATTCGGCGCTTCAGTCCGGCGTTGGCCGCGGGGCCTGCCCAGACCGGTCCTCAGGCACGAATGTGATTGAAGATATTCAGGTAATGACCGCCGGACTGGTTCCAGGAATAGTCCTGGCGCATGCCGTTGAGCCGCAGCTGGTGGAAGTAGCGCGGGTACTTGTACCAAAGGCCGATGGCGCGTCCCATGGCGCTTTCCAACCCGGCCTCGTTGAAGTCATCGAAGGTGAAGCCGGTGCGCTCCTCGTAGGGCTTTTGGGCGTGGTTGGTGTCGAACACCGTGTCTGCCAGACCGCCGGTTGACCGCACCACCGGCACGGTGCCGTACTTCATGGCGATGATCTGGGTCAGGCCGCAGGGCTCGAAGGCGCTGGGGATGACCAGCATGTCGGCCCCGGCATAGAACAGGTGCGACAGCTCCTCGTCGTAGCCGATCTCCAGGTGGCAGTCGGGATTTTCGTTGAGCTGGCGCTTCAGGGCCAGGAAGTGGTCGGTGATGACCTTTTCCGAACCCGAGCCCAGGAGCACGAACTGGGCGCGGTTGGCCAACGCGTAGAAGATGGCGTGACTGATCAGCTGCACGCCCTTCTGCTGGTCCAGCCGGCTGACGATCGCCACTATGGGTTTGAAACTGTCCCGCAACAGCAGGCGTTGGCGCAAGGCCGCCTTGTTGTCGAACTTGCCGGTGAAGGCGTCGACCGAATAGTGGTGCGGGATGTAGTCGTCCACCTCGGGATTCCAGATCCCGTAGTCGATGCCGTTGAGCACGCCGCCGAACTTGTGCGCATGGGCGTTGAGGGTGCTCTGTAGGCCGTGACCCAGGCTGGTGTGTTTGATCTCCTCGGCATAGCGCGGCGAGACGGTGGTGACGAAATTGGCGTAGACGATCCCGCCCTTCATCAGGTTGACCGCGCCGACATGGGTGTTGTCGCGCAGTTTGTCCGGCGCCATCAGGTGGCTGGGTTCGAGGCCGCATTGGCGCAGGATATGCGGCCCGGTCACGCCCTGATGGCGGACATTGTGCAGCGTGTAGCAGACCCGGGGATGTCCCATGCCCATGGGCTGGTACATCTCGTAGAGCAGCACCGGCACCAGCCCGGTCTGCCAGTCGTGGCAGTGGATGATGTCGGGTTGGCGGCCGCTCTTGTACATGAACTCCAGGGCGGCACGGGAGAAAAAGGCGAAGCGGGCGGCATCGTCGTCATGCCCGTAATAGCTGCCGCGGTCGAAGAAGTTCTCGGGCGACATCGGCTTGATGAACAGGCACGGGATGTGGTCGACGTCGCCGCGGAATACGTCACAGCGGATCCAGCGTTCGTAGTAGGGAACCCAGAGGTCCGAGTAGCACTTCTCCAGGCCCCAGATGCGGTCGTAGCGCATGCAGTCGTACATGGGCAGCACGACCTCCACGGTCTGCTTGCCCAGCAGCAGTTCCCGCGCCAGGCCGTGCACCACGTCGGCCAAACCGCCGACCTTGGCCACAGGGGCGCATTCCGAAGCCACCAATGCGATATACATGTCTGGTTTTCTCTGCTGGTTCCGTTCGGGTGCCGGGCTCGGGGCTAGGAATAGACCGCGGGTTCGAGCGTGGGGAAAACCTGGTCCATGACTTCCAGGGCCTGCAGGCGGCGCTCGTCAATGACGCCGTCCAGCACGCTCTGCTCCAGGTAATTGAACCGCGCCAGGTGGTCGTGGGTGCGGCGGAGGGCATATTCCTGCGCCGTGCCCGACTTCATGATGAAGGCCCAGTCCGACGCCTGCGCCAGCAGCAGGGAGCGGGCCGCCTGCTGCAGCGCCCGATAGGGCAGGGACCCGGGGGCCGCAGCGCCGTGCTGGCGGCTCAGTGCTTGCATGCGCCGTGCCGCTTCGTGCAGATGCGGGTAGATCCAGTCGTTGCCGGGATTGAGCCAGAAGGCGTTGTAACCCCCATCCCCCCAGCTGGACGCGGAGGGCGTGGCCGACTGCAGGCTCGAGTGCCGGGCCAGGTAGGCCGACGGCGTGGTCAGGGCCACGGTTTCGGGGTGGGCCGCCAGGCGCGCGATGACCGCCTCCAGCCACTGCGGCCCTTCGAACCACCAGTGTCCGAACAGCTCCGCGTCATAGGGCGAGACGATCAGCGGCGCCGGACTGGTGCGTCCGCCCTGGGCGGCGATACCGCGCCGGCTGCGCGTCACGAAGTCGTCGGCGTGGGTGGCCACGCGCGCGGCGGCCTGTTCGGGTTCGTAGGGCAGCTTGTGCTCGCCCGGTCCGGTGATGCGGTAGTACTTGAAGCCGGTGTGGATGCGCGTCTGGCCGTCGAGCATGAATGGCTTGATGTAGTCCAGGTCCAGGTCGAAGCCGATGTCGCGGTAAAAGTCGCGGTAGTGGAAATCGCCCGGATAGCCTTCGTCGCGGCTCCAGACCCGGCGCGACGATTCGGGATCACGCCCGAAGGCGGCGACGCCGTTGGGACAGACCAGGGGCGCGGCAAGGCCGTAATAAGGTTTGGGGCTGGCATTGAGAATGCCGTGCGCATCGGTGAAGAAGTAGCTGTAGCCCGCCTCTTCCAGCAGGCCCTCCAGGCCGGGATAGTAGCCGCACTCGGGGAGCCACACGCCGCGCGCCGGCCTGCCCAGCAGCGACTGGAAGGTCTGGGCCCCGACCAGGAGTTGCGCCCGTACGGCGGTGGTCTCGGTCTTGAGCAGGGGCAGAAAGCCGTGGGTGGCGGCGGTGGTGATCAGCTCCAGGACGCCGTCCGTCTGCAGCTGCGCAAAGGCGGTCAACAGATCCCGCCCGTAGCGCCGATCGAACACGTCCACGGCCGTTTCCAGTTGCTCGTGGTACAGGCGGGCCAGCGGCGCAAAGGCGGGATCGCTGCGGGTGCGGCGCACCTCGCGCGCGGCCAGGCGACGCAGCTTGTCCAGATGGGCGAGATACCGCGCCTGCAGGAAGGGGTCCCGCAGCATGGTCAGCAGGGTCGGCGACAATGACAGCGTGAGACAGTCCTTCACCCCCGCGCCGCGCAGCCGCTCCAGTGCGAGGATCAGCGGTACATAGGTCTCGGTGATCGCCTCGAACAGCCAGTTCTCTTCGAGAAAGCTCTCGTATTCGGGGTGCCGGATATAGGGCAGGTGCGCGTGCAGAACAATGCACTGGTAGCCTTGGGGCATCAGCCATCGTCCCCGTCTTCGTAGCGCTCGCGCAGCTGGTGGAGCAGTGCTGCCAGCTCCGGACCGCGTTCCAGCGGCAATTGCAGTTTGAAGCTGCCGTCCGCCGCCAGCGCGACCTGCTCGCCGAACAGCAGCAGGGGTCGGTCCAGTGTGCCCCGGCCGCTGATGAGGATGTCCGCGGATGCCTGCACGGGCGATGCGCCGCGGCCGGGGGAGAAAAAGGTGCTGCCCAACATGGCCTCCAGCGGGATCCGCTGCTGCCCCGCCAGCGCCGACCCGGTGCGCG
>JBFZDU010000091.1:0-10053 GCA_041307205.1 Gammaproteobacteria bacterium
CGCCGTGACGATGTACAGCACGTAGAACCCCCACACCGAGAACAGCACCTCCTCGGACACCGGGCGGGTACCGAGCTTGACCACTGAGACGCTCTGGGGGTGCGCGAGTTGAAACAGCTGCCGCAGCCCCAGCTTGCCCAGCAGCATGACGCGCAGCACCTTGATGCCACCCGCAGTGGAGCCGGCGCAGCCGCCGGTGAAGGAAAGGATCACCAGCACCAGCGGAATGTGCAGCGGCCAGTCGGCGAAGGTCGCCGTGCCGAACCCGGTGCTGGTCAGGATGGACGCGACCTGGAAAGCCCCATGCCGCAGCGCGTCATCCATCCCGGCGTAGGCCCCGGTCCAGTACAGGCTGAACGCGATGAACGCCGTGGCGGACAGAAAGATCACCCCGTAAGCACGCACCTCCGGGTCGTGGAGATAAGGACTCGCGGTACGTCGGCGCCACGCCACGAAATGAATCGCAAAGTTCACTCCACCCGCGAGCATGAAGACAATGGCGATCGCTTCGATGAGCGGACTGTCGTAATACCCGAGACTCGCATCATGGGTCGAAAAGCCCCCGGTGGCGACCGTGGCGAACGCATGTCCGATGGCATCGAACCACGCCATGCCAGCCCCCCAGAACGCAACCGCGCACAAACCGGTCAGGGCGACGTAGATCAGCCACAGGGCACGGGCGGTCTCCCCGATGCGCGGCGTGAGCTTCTCGTTTTTACTGACACCGGACGACTCGGCACGGTACAGCTGCATGCCCCCGACACCAAGCAAAGGCAGGATCGCGACGGCCAGGACGATGATGCCCATGCCGCCGAGCCATTGGATCTGCTGCCGGTGGTACAGGATGGACGGCGGCAACTGGTCGAGGCCAACGATGACGGTGGCACCGGTCGTGGTGAAACCCGATACCGATTCGAAAACGGCGTCGGTGACGCTCAGGTGCAGGCCAAGCAGGAACGGCAGCGCCCCGACGACGCCGAGCAGTACCCAAAACAGCGTCACGACCAGAAAACCATCGCGCACCGACAACTCGCTGCGCGCCCGCAGGTTGGGCAGCCAGAGCAGCAATCCGGCCGCCACCGTCAGGCCCAGCGCGTTGGCGAACACCGACCACTGCCCGTCGGCATACCACAGCGCGGTGGCGAGCGACGGCAAGAAGCCCAGGCTATACAACAGCAACAGGATGCCGAATAACCGCGTTACCGCGCGCCAGTGCATGTAGACTTCCGACGGACTTCCGATTGCGTTGCGCGGGCACCTCGCCGCGCAGGCGGCGACTTGGCGGTACGCCCCGCGGCGGCGTTGACGTCGCCGCTCATGGTGTGTAAATGCTCTCTATTGTCGAGAAAGCGCCCTAAACGAGGCGTAAAATTTTCATAAAGTCCTTATGAGGCTATTACACCGCTCGTCGCGTCGGACGACGCCCAGCCCCGCCGGTCCGGCGGTCAACGCTTCGGCTATGAACCGATCAGCTGCCGTGACTGGGCGTGCCTTGGGTGCGGCCATTGGCGCGGCCGTCATGGCCGTCGCCATCGCTACGCTGTTCGCGCACGCGGCGACCCGCCTGCTGCCGCACGCCAATCTCTCTCTGGTCTTCCTCACCGCCGTCCTGATCGTGGCATCGCGCACCGGACTGGGGCCGGCATTGCTGGCGGCGATCTTGAGTTTCCTTGCGTTCAACTTCTTCTTCACCTCGCCGCAGTTCACGTTTAGCGTGGACGACGACGGGGACATCGCCACCTTGCTGTTCTTTCTCCTGATGGCCACGGTGACGGGCAAGCTCGCGGTGGGGATGCGCCGGGCCGTGGCGCGAAGCCGGGCCAGCGTCGAAAACCTCGCGCAGCTGGTCGAGTTCGGCCGACAAATGCTGAGCGCGTACGACGAAACGGAGGTGCTTTCCACCCTGGACAAGCGGTTACGGGCGGTGTGCGGCGGCGTGGTGGCCATCCTGGTGCCCGACCCCAGTGGGGCTTTGACGGCGCAGCATGAATCCGGGGTGACTGCCATGCCAGGCACCGCCACGGCACAAGCGGCCTGGAACGCGAAGGCGGTTTCCCCGATTCGCCTTGGCGGCTGGACGTTCTACCGACTGGCCACGCCGCTTGGCCCCATCGGCTTGGCGGGCGTACGTGACGGGTCGGCCGTCGAAGGCGACCTGCAAGCGCTGGCGAGTAGTCTGTGCGACCAGGCCGCGTTGGCGATCGAGCGGCTGCGCCTGCACCGGGATCTCGCGCAAGCAAGAATCGTCTCGGAAACCGAGCAACTGCGTTCGGCGCTCCTCTCATCCGTCTCGCACGATCTGCGCACACCTTTGGCGTCGATCATCGGCGCCACCTCCAGCCTGCAGGACTATGACGAGGCATTTTGCGCCGCGGACCGCCAGGAACTGCTGAGCACCGTACTGACTGAGGCACGACGACTGGACCGCTACATCCAGAATCTGCTGGATATGACGCGGCTCGGACAAGGCAAGCTCGCGCTGCATCGCGACTGGGTGGACGTGGGCGATTTGGTCGCCAGCGCCGTGGCTCGGTTGCGGGTCACGGGTGAGGTGGTGCCGGCGCTCGAGGTACGGATCGCTCCCGATGTCCCTTTGCTGTGGGCGCACGGCATGTTGGTCGAGCAGGCGCTGTTCAACCTCCTGGACAACGCCGTCCGCCTCTCCCCGACCGATGGGACGGTAAGCATCGAAGCACAGTGCAGTGGTGATGGTGTGGCTATCCGGGTCTGCGACCAAGGGCCCGGGATACCGGACGACGAACGCGAGAAGATTTTCGACATGTTCTACACGGTACGGCGCGGCGATCGTACCGGTCCTCAAGGAACGGGACTCGGGCTCGCAATCTGTCGCGGACTGGTCGCCGCCCACGGCGGGCAAGTCACGGCAGGCGATGGGCGGGGCGGCCAAGGGACCTGCATGGAAGTTCGACTGCCGCTGGCCATGCCCGAAGCGGGACACACCGCATGAATCAGGGCGGACCCGCGGTGTTGCTGATAGAGGACGACGCCTCGATCCGCAAGTTCTTGCGGATCAGCCTCGAAGCAAACGGTTATCAGGTGCACGAGGCGCGCCTCGGCGAAGTCGGTCTGCGGATGTGCGCGGAACTCGGGCCGGCACTCGTGATACTCGATCTCGGACTGCCCGACATCGAGGGACAAGCGGTAATCACCCGGTTGCGCGAATGGTCCGAGGTGCCGGTTATCGTGCTCTCGGTGCGCTCGGACGAACGCCAGAAAGTTGCCGTCCTCGATGCCGGGGCCAACGACTACGTGACCAAGCCCTTCGGCATCTCGGAGCTGTTGGCCCGGTTGCGCGTGCTGTTGCGCGGCTGCGGTCAGAGCGAAGCCGATACGGCGGTCCTATCGGAGGGTGGACTGCGTATGGATTTGCTGAGTCGACGGGTGTGGATTGAGGACAGCGAGGTGCACCTCTCGCGCAAGGAGTATGAGTTGTTGCGCTTGTTTGTCCAGAACCGGGGGCGGGTGTTGACCCACCAACAAATCCTCGCGGCCGTGTGGGGAGTCGAGCGCGGTGCCGAAACCCAAAATCTGCGGGTACTGGTTGCCGCGCTGCGGCAGAAGTTGGGCGACGAACCCACCCGCCCACGCTTCTTGATCACCGAGCCCGGTGTCGGTTATCGCTTCGCGGACAGTTAGTGTGTCTCTTATCCCATAGCGGCCAAGCATGGGCAGGTGGTCAACTCAATTGACCGCGATGCAAGCGCGGGCCATCCGGCAGGGTTCGTAGCAGCCGGCTTGGTGCGGCGCGGCGGTGCTTACCTCAGCCGCTCACCGGGCGCGCCGCCCCGCGCCGCTGGACAGCCTGCACTCCAGGGCGCCCACCACCCGTTCGGCCTCGCCCAGGGCCGCGCACTCGCCCAGGGCGGCACCGGACAGCCCGGCCACGATGAGATCCTGGTCGTAGGAGAGGACGCCGAGGACCCGCTCGCGCAGCACGCCCAGCCGGTCCATGAGCATGGACTGCACCTCGGGGGAGCTGATTTTGTTCAGGATCAGCCAGAAATCCCGGATCTCGGCCTCCTCGCAAAATTGCGCGATTCGCCCCGCGATGGAGACGGACTCGAGCGTGCAGTCGAGCACGCCGAGGACGACATCCATGCGGTCGGGAACCCTGCGCCCGAAGTGCTCGATTCCGGCCTTCATATCTATCAGACTGACGGCCTCGCCCTGGATCAGGAAATCGCGAACGACCTTTTCCGCGGGACCGTCACAACCCTGGCCGTAGTGCTGGATCTTGCCGACCTGCAACAACGTCACCCTGCCCTTGCGCAGGTAGTAGTCGGCGGGAATCTCGCCGAACAGATCCACCCGGCGCAGCGGCACGGGCGTCGGATCCCCGCGGCGGGTCAGAGGCGAGGGGTCGTCTACCGGGCAGGTGACGCGCTCGATCCCACCGAAAAAATCGATCAGCGGCCTGGGCTCACCCGCGACGCCGAACCCGAACAACAACCGCACCAACCCCTCCGGATTGGAGGCGTCGCCGTCCAACACCATGACCTCGTAACCCTTGCGCTGCAGCACGGCCGCGCTGAGCGCCACGAAAGTGCTCTTGCCGCAGCCACCCTTGCCGCAGACCAGAATCCGCTTGCCGCGCAGCGGGGCGTTCTCTCGGTCCGGGTCCATGCCTTGACTCACCTCTCGTTTGACCAGCCCGTGCGCTACCACCGGCCACCGCTCGCTTGTGACGACGGGCAATTTCATCCTGGCGCTTTAGCCAACCCGTTGCAAATGGCTTCGGCCTGCGCATTCACAATGTGTCGCCGGGCGACCCGGAGTATTAGAGTGCTAAGGAGAAAACGGTAGACGCCTGGGGCGCAGACGGAACGATGACAAGCGACCGTCCCCGGCGCCATGGCCGTGGGCTCAGCGGGGGCTGTACCGGACATGACGTCGATACTGGAGAAGGGCGGCGCGGGCATCGAGGGCGCGCAGCCGCTGCTGTGTGAGAACCCCCTGGCCCCGCGCAATCGCCACTGCAATGCAATCCTGCGGCAACCCATACCAAAGCCACAGGAGGGCGGCCCACGCCTTGCGCGAGCTGCGCTGAACACGGCACGCACGGCCCCCTTCGTCGCCCATCACCAGCGCTACCACGCCTGGTTTGAGCGGCACGCCGCCTACCTGTCGGAGCTGCTGGCAGTGCGCGCCCTGCTGCCCTGGAAGGGCTTGGGGCTGTCGATCGGCGTGGGCACCGGGCGCTTCGCCGCGCCGCTGGGCGTGCAGGTCGGCATCGACCCGGCGCGCGAGGCGCTCGGCTATGCGCAGGCGCGTGGGGTGTCGGTGGTCCAGGGCATCGCCGAGGCGCTGCCCTTTGCGGACGCGCGCTTCGCGCGCCTCCTGAGCGTCACCACCCTGTGCTTCGTCGACGATGCCGCCGCCATGCTGACCGAGGCCTACCGCGTGCTCGAGCCTGGCGGCGCGCTGGTGCTGGGCATCATCGACCGCGACAGCGGTCTCGGGCAGAACTACCTGGCCCATCAGGCGGAGAGCGTGTTCTACTGCGACGCAACTTTCTACGCGGGCGCCGAGTTGCACCAGCTGCTGTGCGGCGCCGGCTTTGGCGAGCTCGCCTGGCTGCAGACCCTGTCGCGGCCGCTCGCCCAGATCCGCGAGATCGAGCCGCTGCGACCCGGCCGCGGCGAAGGCGCCTTTGTCGCGGTGCGGGCGCTGCGCCAGCAAGCAGTCCCGACGACGGCGCGGAACGAATGACCATGGACCAGGGTTTCTGGACGGCCTTTGGTGCGAGCCTGCTCGCAGCCCTAGTGACAGCGACCGGGATCTACTCGATCCGTCAGTTCGAGGCCTGGGGCCGGCGCTACAGCATCTACTTCGTGTGCTTCGCTGCGGGCGTGCTGATCTCGGTCTCTTTCCTGCATATCGTTCCCAAGTCCTTCGAGATGAGCGATTCGGCGCCCGCCTACCTGCTCGGCGGCTTCGTGGTTCTGCATCTGTTCAACCGCTTCATCACCGCCTTCGTGTGCGAGCGCGGACCGGATTCACAGTACGGGATCAGCCTGATTGCGATGCTCGGCATCGGCTTTCATTCCTTCATCGATGGCATCATCTATTCCATCACCTTCTCCGTGAGTACCTTCACCGGGGTACTGGCCGCCGCCGGCATGGTGCTGCACGAGTTCCCCGAGGGCATCATCACCTACCTGTTGCTGCTGCGCGGCGGCTTCAGCGCGCGAACCGCCCTGATCCTGGCGTTCCTCGCCGCCGCAGCATCCACGCCGCTCGGCACGATCCTGTCCTATCCGTTCATCAGCGAAATCGACCGATCGTTGCTCGGCGCCCTACTCTCACTGTCCGCCGGTGCGCTGATCTACGTGGGGGCTACCCACTTGTTGCCGCAGGCGGAGAAGGAGCAGCGCAGTTACAGTCTGATCGCGCTCGGGGCCGGCATCCTGGTGGCGGTGGTCATCGTGCTGTCAAAGTGAACCGACCGGTCGCGGGTGGAAGCGAGGCGCCTTCGACTTGCGCAGGAAGAGTCATCGGCAGGTGCACGAACCGGCGCTAGACCGCCGGCAGTTTGGCAACGAACCCCTCGCTGGCACGGCGTTCCGCTTGACCCAGGGCTCGCACGAACGCGGCCAACCCGGCGGCCGGGTCGAGGCCTGGGAGTCGGGGGCGCCAATCCCCCAGTCTCGAATGCCTGCCGTACGCGCACGGGCGCGCGCCCTGCAAGCCGCTCGGCCGTCGCCCGGCGCAGCATCGGTCCGGCCAGTACCGGCGGCGGCCGTGCGATCATGGCACCAGCGCGCCGCAAGGACCGACATCGGACCGGATATCGCTGGCCCCCAGTTGGCGCTTAACATCGGCCAGGCGAGTACCAGATCCAACAGGGAACGGTGATTGATGCCACCACGACCCCCAGACCAGGAAACCCCGTCGCCGGTAGCGCAAGGCAAAGCGACATTGCCGGTCGGACCGCTGGCCGTCGCGGTCTTCATGGTCGTCCTGCTTGCGCTCAGCTATCTCGTGCTACGGGATTTCCTGGTGCCGCTGGCCTGGTCCGCCATCCTGGTCTACATCTCCTGGCCGTTGCATCTGCGGCTGCAGCGGTGGCTCGGCGGACGCGCCAATCTCGGTGCGCTGCTGATGACCTTGCTCTTGTCCACGGCGATCGTCATCCCGGTGCTTGGCCTAACGGCCATGCTCGGCGACGAGTTGGCGGACGGTTACCGAAGTGTTCGGTCCTATATGACGGCGGAACCCTTTGCGTTGCCCACGGCGATCACCGAGATCCCCTGGCTTGGCGAACGCTTGCACCGCCTGGCGGAGCGGATCGCCAGCGATCCGTCAACCCTGCGCACCTGGGTCAGCGATCAAGGACCACAGTGGCTGGAGGAGGCCCGGTCGGTGCTGGCCGGCATCGGACGCAATCTGTTCAAATTCGGCGTCAGTCTACTCGGCCTGTTTTTTCTCTACCGCGACGGCGAGCACCTGATCGGCCAGTTGCGCACGGTGCTGCGCCGCTTTCTCGGGCACCGCAGCGACGGTTATTGGTCGGCAGTCGCGGTGACGACGCAAGGCGTAGTCTATGGGCTGGTGCTCACCGCCCTGGCGCAAGGCGCGTTGGCGGGTATCGGCTACGCGGTCGCCGGGATCGGGCCGGCAGGACTCCTGGGCATCATTACAGCGTTGCTGGCACTGGTGCCATTCGGCGCCCCGGTGGTTTGGGGGACGACCGGACTGTGGCTGCTGGCGAGCGGCGAGGTCTGGGCCGGCATCGGCCTGCTGCTGTGGGGCGGGCTGGTGGTCAGTTTCGTCGACAACATCATCCGACCGCTGGCCATCAGCAGCACGGCAAGGATCCCGTTCTTTCTCGTCCTGCTCGGCGTCCTGGGTGGACTGCGTGCATTCGGACTCATCGGCCTGTTTCTTGGACCGATGGTGTTGACCGTGATGCTGGCAGTCTGGCGTGAGTGGCTGGAGGAACAGGGGCGACCCGCAGGCGAAAATGCGCCCGTCGGCCCCGGGCCGTAAACGCCCCCGCGGTGCTGCCGCGCGCCTGGCCGACCATTCGAGCCCACCCGAGGCGCAGCTACCGCGGCGGTCGCGCACTCCCAAAGCCAGCGGGCGGTACGGCGCCCGACAGCCACGGGGCGCCATTGTGGATTAACGCTGCTTGAACGCGGTCCAGGTCAAGTCATCGGACTGCCCAAACCTTCGGGGCGTCGCCGATCCCACCGCGTCACCCGTCCCCGACCGCCCGCTCCCGCGCACTGGCGGCGGCCAGCGATTGGCGCAACTGCTGCTCGAGCGCGTTGAGCTCGGCGCTCGCCTTGGCGCGCGCGGCGCGCCCCTCGTCGGCAATCTGCAGGCTGTCCTCGATGGTCGCGATCAAGGTCCGGTTGGCCGCGCTGACCGCGTCGATGTCGAATACGCCGCGCTCGATCTGGCGGCGGGTCTCGGCGTTGGCCTGACGCAGGTTGTCGGCATTGGCACGGAGCAGATCATTGGTCAAATCCGACGCCGCAGCGACCGCCTCGGCCGCGTCGCGCG
This sequence comes from Gammaproteobacteria bacterium, assembly GCA_041307205.1. Lineage (GTDB taxonomy): Bacteria > Pseudomonadota > Gammaproteobacteria > Chromatiales > Chromatiaceae > JARRQB01. The sequence continues at coordinate 8,530 of JBFZDU010000091.1, forward strand.
CGCGCTGAATGGTCAACGCCTGGGCGAGCTGCTGGCGCCACAGTGGCACGGTATTGACCAGGGTCGAACCGATCTTGCCGACCAGCGCCTTGTCATTCTCCTGCACCAGCCGGATGCTGGGCAGGCTCTGCATCGTGACCTGGCGCGTCAGGCGCAGGTCGTGGACGCGCCGCTCGAGGTCATCCCGCACCGCCCGCAGGTCGCGCAGCCGCTGCGCGGCCAGGGTATCGCCTCCGTCGTCCACCCCGGCCGCCTGCGCCGGTATCAGCTGCCCGTCGAGTTCCTGCAGCTTCCGCTCACCGGCTGCGATGTAATCCTCGAGCGTTCGGAAATAATCGAGGTTGGCAGCATACAGCCGGTCGAGCGACTCGATGTCGATCAACAAGGCCGTCTTGTGCCGCTCCAAGCGCTCGGTGATCTCCTCGATCTGGTCGCGCACCGACTCGTAACGCTGTAGTACCTTGGCCGCATCGCGTCCCTTTCCCAACAGGCGTCCGAACCAGCCCGCCCGGCGGTTCGGATCCAGGCCGCTCAAGTCAAATCCGCGCAGGGTCAGGACCATATCGTTCAGCGCCTCGCCGGCCGGTCCGATCTCCTTGACGCGCACCCGCTCCAGCATGCTGTCGGAGACCGTGGTGAGCTGCACCTGGGCACGACTGCCGAAAAACAGCACCGAATGGCTGTCGTTGAGATCGAGTTCCGCCAGCAAGGCCTCGACCCGCGCCGGCTCGATTGCCCGACCTGTTGCCGGATCCGGCAGTTCCCCAGCCGGCAGAGTGGTCGTCGGGACGATGTCATCGCGGGAGGGTGGCATGATTATGGATCTCCTCGGCTGGTCTGCCCATTGTGTCAGCTTATGCCTTCACGTTTGAGCTGCTGGCGCAGCACCTCGATCTGCACGTCGAGGTCGAACACATCTTGCTCCGCAAGCTGTGCCAACTGACGTTCCAACACTGCCTCGACCTCGACCAGCACGGTGCGGAAATTCTGCTCGAGGACCGGCGGGCGGGCGAGCCGATGGGTCCGCGCATAGTGGCTGGCCACGCGCTCGGCGCCTTCCAGGTAGACGTTCAGAAACTTGCGCGCCCGAAAGCGATTCTGCGGACGGGCGGCGATCAGGTCGAGGATCGCTCGGCCTTGCCCGGCGATGCGGGTCAGGCGCTGCTCGAGTTCTTGGTTGCCGAGCCGCAACGCGGCCTTGTCTATGGCGAGGATCCGCCGTTCCGCCTCGCGGAGCGCCTTGCGCAGTGCCTTGTCGCCAACAATCGGCCGCGGCAGCGCCGCGCGCAGCCGCAACGGCGGCAGCCGGTAGACGAGGTGGAAACCAGTCGCTGCCAACAGACCGAAGACCGTGCTCACCGCCAAGCCGTGGCCGGCCGCGCCTTGGGCCGCCAACGCCGTACCCGCTGCCACTGCGGCGACACCGAGATACTGGTGCGGCAGGCGCGGCGCGCGAGTATAACGGCGGTCGTGGGCGACCAGCTGATCAAGAATCCCCAGCCGATTGAGGTGCGCGCCGGTCCA
>JBFZDU010000092.1:0-15697 GCA_041307205.1 Gammaproteobacteria bacterium
GCGACTTCAGCAAGGTGATGCTGGCTGGCGTGGGGAAAGACAGTCTGGTCGGGACCATCCCGGAATCCCTGTTCATGGCGTTCCAGATGACCTTTGCGATTATCACGCCCGCGCTGATCGTGGGGGCCTTCGCGGAGCGCATGAAATTTTCCGCCATGCTGTTGTTCAGTGCCCTGTGGTTGCTCCTGGTCTATGTGCCGATCGCCCATTGGGTATGGGGCGGCGGTTGGCTCGGCGCCATGGGCCTGTACGATTTTGCCGGTGGCACCGTGGTGCACATTACTGCCGGGGTGGCGGCCTTGGTCGCGGCCCTGGTGCTGGGTCCGCGCAAGGGCTTTCCCTCGACCGCCATGCCACCGCACAACATGACCATGACCGTCACCGGGGCCGGGATGCTGTGGGTCGGCTGGTTCGGCTTCAACGGCGGCAGTGCGCTGGCGGCCGACGGCGGCGCCGCCATGGCCCTGCTGGTCACGCATATCTCGGCCGCGGTCGGGGCCATGACCTGGATGACCATTGAATGGCTCAAGTTTCGCAAGCCATCGGCCCTCGGGGCGGTAACCGGCATGGTGGCGGGCCTCGGGACCATCACGCCTGCCTCCGGCTTCGTCGGACCCGGCGGGGCGCTGGTCATTGGCCTGCTGGCCGGCGGGGTCTGCTTTACCGCAACCATGTACATGAAGCGGGTGTTGAAAATCGACGACTCGCTGGACGTGTTCCCGGTGCACGGGGTTGGCGGCATGCTGGGTATCTTCCTCGCCGGGGTGTTTTCATCCACGGCCCTGGGGGTCTTCAGCGGTTACGGCCATGCCGAGGGCATCGTCGGCATGGGGGGGCAGATCCAGGTGCAACTCGTCGGTATTGCCGCCACGGTACTGTTCACTGCCGCGGTCACCTTCGTGATCCTGAAACTGGTCCAGGTCACGACCGGGCTGCGCGTCGGCGACGAGCAGGAGATCGAGGGTCTGGACATCGTGCTGCACGAGGAGCGCGGCTACGACCTGCACTGAAGCGCGTCAGGGTGGCCTCAACGCCGCCCGGCCACGGCGGGCCGGGCGGGGTGCGCCACCACGGACGGGTTGGTTGCGACCTGCCCAATTCCACGCTCCATCGCCGGGAGGGCTCGGCGCCTAAGGGGCGCGGTCGTCTTTTCCCGCTGCGGGCGGCCGTCCCTCTGTCTGACGGGGCTGTTCAGGGCGGGTGCGGAGCGGGATCAGGCCCTGGTCCAATAGATAGCCGTCGGGCCCCACGGCGTCGGGGGCAAGCAGTTGTGCGACGAATTCCGGCAGCCCGGGCACCCGGTCGGCATGGGCCAACTTCAAGTACAGATGCAGCGGTCGCGCCAGCGGATAGGCGCCGGTTTGGATAGTGTCCAGGTCCGGCCGGGCCGCATCGATACTGGCCGCCTGCAACTTATCAGCGTTGCGCTCCAGGTAGTTGTAGCCGAGGACCCCCAGGGCGCCGGGGTCGGCCGCCAGCTTGCGCACCAGTCGGGCATCATTCTCCCCGGCGTCCACGTAGGCGCCGTCTTCACGCAGCGTGTGACAATGGCGCAGGTATTGCTCCGGGGCATCGCGGCGCAAGGCCCGCAGAAATGTCACGCGGTCGCAGGCAGCCTCCAGAACCCGCTCCACCAGGATGTCCCGTGTCCCGGAGGTCGGCGGCGGACCCAGTACCCGGATCGGCAGGTCTGGCAAATTCGGGTTGACCTCGCGCCAACGGTGGTAGGGGTTGGGCACCAGGCGTAGGCGCCCGGCGGGATCTGGTACGTCCTTCGCCAGTGCCAGGTATAGGTCCAGGGTCCGCAAGGCAAAACCGGGTGCGCCCCGGGCGTTGGCGAAGACGATGCCGTCGTAGCCTATCTGCACTTCGCGTATGGCAGTGACGCCCTGCGCCTGGCAGCTGGCACGTTCGGCCGCCTTCATCGGCCGCGAGGCCATCGCGATATCCGGCGTCTCTAGGCCGAGGCCGCTGCAGAATGCCTTGAAACCGCCGCCGGTCCCGGTCGATTCCACCACCGGGGCATGGAAGGGGCCGTGGCGATGAAAGTGCTCCGCGGCGGTGGTGATGATCGGGTAAGCCGTCGAAGAACCCACGATCACGACGTGCTGACGCAGCGGCAGATCAGCGGCCGCTACCTGGGCCATGGCCAGGTACAGGGCCGCGGCCAGGGTGACGTGAGTCGGGAGGTGGGCGCCGGTCACGGCAACATGATTCCTCGAATGGTGAAATAGAGCATGGCGGCCAGCGCGCCGGACACGGGTACCGTAACCAGCCAGGCCGCGACGATGCGCAGCAATGCGGAGCGCTTCACCAACTCGGTCTTGTAGACACGCTTGAGTCCCTTGCGCTCCTTCTTGCTCAAGTCGGCCTTGGCCGAATGCTCCTTGAGCTGCTGCAGCATGCGTCCCTTCTGAGCGACCGAGGCCTTGCGGAAGGCGAGCAGGAAGGCCTCGACCTCGGCCTCGTCCTGGCCGTGATGGTGGGCCTTGATCTCCTCGACCATCTTGGAATAACTGGCCTTTAAGAACTCGCGCAGGAAGCCGACGCCGAATACCGCGCCGACCGCGATGTGGGTGGAGGACACCGGCAGGCCTAGCTGGGTCGCGAGGATGACGGTGATCGCCGCCGCCATCGCGATGCAGAAGGCGCGCGTCTGGTCCAGTTCGGTGATCTCGGAGCCAACGGTTCGGATCAGCTTGGGCCCGTAGAGCGCCAGACCGATGGCGATCCCGATGCCGCCCACCATCATCACCCACAGTGGGATCGATGCCTTGGCCGTGACGCCACCGTGCACGATGGCGTCGTTGATCGCGGCCAGCGGTCCGACCGCGTTCGCCACGTCGTTGGCGCCATGCGCAAAACTGAGCAGGGCGGCGGCGAAGATCAGGGGCACGGTGAACAGCCGATTGACGCTCTCTTTGCCGTTGGGCAGGCGCCCCGCTGCGCCCACGATCAGTGGCCTGACGATGAAGTAGGTCGCGCCCGCGACGACCAAGCCGAGCAGCGCGGCCGTCCCGAGGTCGACTTTCCACAGGTGTTTGAGTCCCTTGAGCAGGATGTAGGTGCCAAAGGCCCAGGCCATGACGCCGACCAGCAGCGGCACCGTGCGCTGCGCCGCCGCGGTCATATCCTGCTGATAGGTGATGGTGCGCTTGATCAGGTATAGGAAGCCGCCCGCGATCAGGCCGCCCAGCACCGGTGATATCACCCAACTGGCGACGATCTGCCCCAGGGTGCCCCAATTGGCGATGCCCATGCCGCCGGCCGCGATGCCGGCGCCGAGTACGCCGCCGACGATGGAGTGGGTGGTGGATACCGGGGCGCCCAGGGCGGTTGCCAAATTGAGCCACAGCGCCCCCGCCAGCAGCGCCGCCATCATCAGCCACACAAAGGTCTCCGAGTCGCCGATCAGGTCGGGGTTTATGATGCCGCTCCTGATGGTGCTGACCACGTCGCCGCCCGCGATCAGGGCGCCAGCCGCCTCGAATACGGCCGCGATGGCGATGGCGCCGGCCATGGTCAGGGCGCGCGAGCCCACGGCAGGCCCCACGTTGTTGGCGACGTCATTGGCGCCGATGTTCATCGCCATGTAGCCGCCGATCATGGCGGCCGCTACCAGCATGTGGCTGTTGCTCAGGCCCTCTGCGGTCACACCGGTGACCAACATGACCAGGACGATGAAGAGCAAGGCGCTGCCCAGACGGAACAGCTCGGGACGGCCCGGCTGCGTGGCGTTTTCTATCTGCGAGAGGTTCCGCAGTTCCATGGGGTCCGATCCTGTCGGAGCGAGAGATGGTCACGAAAATGTAACAAAAATGTCATGTCTGGACTAAAGTGGGCCGCCACTTGGCGCCGAAACAGTGTTTGAAATCAAGCAAATGACTGAAAAGCCTCGGTCAAGAACGGTTTTTCTCGGACGGGACTGAGCCGTGCGCCGCTATTTGTTGCCGCTGCTACTGCTCGGCCTGGGTTATGCCCTATGGCAAAGCGCCAGCTTCAACCAGGTCGCCGCCGGGGTGGCGTTGTTCGTGTTCGGCATGTACTGCATGGACGAGGGTTTCCGTGCCTTCAGCGGTGGCACCCTGGAACGCGTCTTGGCGGCCGGCACCGACCGGTTGTGGAAGAGCCTCGGCTTCGGAGTCGCGGCCACGACCCTGATGCAGTCGTCATCGCTGGTCTCGGTGATCACGATCTCCTTTCTCAGTGCCGGGCTGATCGGGCTTTCCCAGGGCATCGGCATCATCTTTGGGGCCAACCTGGGCACCACCACCGGCGCCTGGATCGTCGCCGGGTTCGGCCTGAAGGTGAATATCGCCGCCTACGCCCTGCCGTTGCTGGTGTTCGGCGTCATCCTGATGGCCCAGATGGCCAAGCCCCTGCGCGGCGCCGGTTGGATCTGCGCCGGGCTGGGCTTCCTGTTTCTCGGCATCCACTACATGAAGGACGGGTTTGCCAGCTACGCCGATACCATCGATCTGAGCGCCTACGCGGTGCCCGGGGTGGCCGGCCTGCTGCTGTTCACCCTGATCGGCGTGGTGGCCACGGTGGTGATGCAGTCCAGCCATGCCACCCTGGTACTGGTGATCACCGCCCTGGGCGCCGGTCAGATCACCTACGAGAACGGCTTGGCGTTGGCGATCGGATCGAATGTCGGCACCACTATCACCGCGATCATCGGTTCGCTCAATTCAGGTGTCGGCGGCAAGCGCCTGGCCTTGGCGCACCTGTGGTTCAACCTGACCACCGGGCTGATCGCGCTGACCTTCATCGTCCCGTTCACGAATGCGGTGGAATACATTAGTGGCGCCCTCGGTATCTCCGCGACCGATTACACCTTGAAATTGGCGGTGTTCCACAGCTTGTTCAATCTGGTCGGGGTGGTCCTGATGACGCCGCTGATCGGGCCAATGGTGCGCCAGTTGGAGCGACTGCTGAAGGAGCGCAAGCCGTTGCGTGATGGTCCGCGCTACCTGAGCGCGGCGGCACTGGAACTGCCCGAGGTCGCGTTGCGGGCAGTCCTGAAGGAGACCCGCCACCTGTTCCGCAACGCCTTTACCCTGATTGCGCATGGGATGAGCCTGCGGCGTGCCGATATTGCGTCCGACCGCAACCTGGATGAGTTGCTGGAAAATCCGGGTAAGCCGATCGATATCGACGTCGACCAGCAGTACGACCTGACCATCAAGGATATCTATAGCGCCAATATCGACTTCATCACCCGCGCCCAGGTCAAGGCGCCGCCCGCGCTGGGTGAGAGGTACCAGGCGGTGTGGCGCGCAAACCTGGACGCGGTCAGCGCGATCAAGGCCATGAAGCATCTGCGCAAGAACCTGCAGCGCTATATGCGCAGCGGCAACCCCCATATGCGGCATGAATACAACCGCCTGCGGGCGCGCATCGGCCAAGTGTTGCGGGACATTTACATCCTGCAGCAGGAGGACGAGGGCGCTGTCGCATTACTGTCACTCGACGCTGTTAGGGTCGAGATCCTGCAGGCTGACAAACGCATCCGCGCGACCGTGGATACGCTGATCCGTCGGGGCGATATTGCGCCGCAGATGGCGACCTCGCTGATGAATGACAGCGTCTACGCCACCGAGATCATGGGGCGCCTGGTCGCTATGACCGAGGCGCTGTACGCGGCCGCCAACCCGGCAGCCGAACAGGAACGCATCGACCTTTCCCTGCAGCCCGAAGACCTGGAAGTCCTGGCCGAAAGTCTGAACGCCGATGTATCTGCCGCGTCTGCACCGAGGATTACGCATGAAGACGTCCAAGCTGCTGGTTAAACTCGGCGCGCTGGTCGAGACGGCCGATGATCTGGACAAGCAACACCTGAAGAAGCTCTGCAAGGTGATCAGGGCGCTGAAGGAAAAGCAGAAAAAGATCGAAAACGAACTCAAGCAAGAAGCCGACGAAGCCAAGCGTGCCCGCCTGCAGCGATCGATCGAGGTGATCCGCAGCCAGCGCAAGAAAGGCTGCGAGTCCTATGCTGCGATGAAGCAGGCGCGCGCAGCAGCCAAGGCGCCATAGTGCGCCTTCACTTCAATGACCTCGCATAGCCGCTAGACGGACCCCAGGGGATTTCCGGCGCTGTTGGGTGCCAGGCAAAAAATGAGGGCCTGGAGTTTCCTCTAGGCCCTTGATTTTCCGACCACTTTAGATGGTCGGGGTGAAAGGATTCGAACCTTCGACCCCCGCCTCCCGAAGACGGTGCTCTACCAAGCTGAGCTACACCCCGAATTGCAAGCTACTGCGGTCAACTTTGCCGGTTGACCGAAAAGTCGGCGAGCGCGGCAAGGGCGCTACGATATGCCGACGGCGGCAACTGCTCCAAGGCCTGCTTGGCCAGTTCGGCCTCGGCCGCCGCAAGCCGCGCAGTGTAGTCGATGGCATCGGTGGCTGCAATCGCTGCCAACACCTCTGGGATACGCTCCTCGCCGCCGTGCGTAATCGCCGCGCGTAGCAGGTCGCGTTGTGCTGGCGTCCCGACCCGCATGGCCCGGATCAGGGGTAGGGTCGGCTTGCCCTCGGCCAGGTCATCGCCGACGTTCTTGCCGATATCCTGGTCCGAACTGCCGTAGTCCAGGGCGTCATCGATCATCTGGAACGCCATGCCGAGGTGGCGACCGTAATCGCCCAGCGCCCGTTCCTGTGCCGCGGGCGCGGCGCTCAGCACGGCGCCGAGTCGTGCCCCGGCCTCGAACAGCGTTGCGGTCTTGCGTAGTATCACCTCCCGGTACCGGCCTTCGTCGGTATCCGGATCGTTGCAGTTGAGCAGCTGCAGTACCTCGCCCTCGGCGATCAGGTTGGTGGCGTGCGACAGGATGTCCATTACCGGCATGGTGCCCACAGTTACCATCATCTCGAAGGCACGTGAGTACAGGAAGTCGCCGACCAGCACGCTGGCGGCGTTGCCCCAGACCTGATTGGCCGTTTCGCGGCTGCGCCGCATGTCCGACCCGTCCACCACGTCGTCGTGCAACAGCGTGGCGGTGTGGATGAATTCGATCACCGCGGCCAAGTCGATGTGGTATTGGCCCTGGTAGCCAAGGGCCCGCGCTGCCAGCAGGACAATCATCGGGCGCAGACGCTTCCCGCCGCTGTTCACGATGTAGTGACCGATCTGGTTGATCAGCACCACGTCGGATTGCAGCCGGTCCAGGATCAGGGTGTCCGTGGCCTTGAGATCTTCCGCAATCAGATTGCGGATCGCAGACAGCTCCATAAAGGCGTGAATTTGCGAGGAAAAACAGCGAACATGCTAGGTAGCCGGCGACCGGGGTGTCAAGCGCCGCAATCGACTCCGTGGCTGCCGACTCTGGGAATTGACCGGCGCGCGTCGCCCCGGTAAACTTCCGCGTCTTTCTGCCGGCGGTAGTGCCGGCCTATTGGTTTCGAGCCGGAGAGTGCAGACATGTACGCCGTTATCCAGACCGGGGGCAAGCAGTATCGCGTCTCCGAAGGAAGCACCCTGAAAGTAGAGAAGATCAACGCCGACGAAGGTGCCAGCGTCGAGCTGGACCGGGTGTTGATGGTCGCCGACGGCGACGACGTCAGGGTGGGCACGCCCTTCCTGGCGGGTGGCAAGGTCACCGCCATGGTGAAGGCCCACGGCCGCGCCGCCAAGGTGCACATCATCAAGTTCCGCCGCCGCAAGCACCACATGAAGCGCCAGGGCCACCGGCAGTGGTACACCGAGATCCAGGTCACCGGCATCAGCGCCGGCTGACGCAGCAGGAGAATCCAGCATGGCACACAAGAAAGCAGGCGGCAGCTCCCGTAACGGCCGCGATTCCCAATCCAAACGTCTTGGGGTCAAGATGTTCGGCGGTCAGTCGGTGAAGGCGGGGAATGTGCTGGTGCGCCAGCGTGGCACCAAAATGCACCCGGGTCTGAACGTCGGCTGCGGTCGCGACCACACCCTCTTTGCCACCTCCGACGGGGTGTTGAAGTTCGAGGTCAAAGGCCCGAAGAGCCGCCAGTTCGTGAGCGTCTACCCCGCCTGATCGGGGTGGCGCAGCCAGTCTTCGGCGAGGCCTCGTCATCCGACGGGGCCTTTTTCGTTTCAGGTGGGCCGCGGTGAAATTTGTCGACGAAGTCACGATCAGGGTCGAGGCCGGTGACGGCGGCAGCGGCTGTGTCAGTTTCCGCCGTGAGAAATATATTCCCAAAGGGGGCCCCGACGGTGGCGATGGCGGTGATGGCGGGAGTGTCTACCTGATCGGCGATTCCGGCCTGAACACCCTGGTGGACTTCCGCCATACGCGGCGGCACCGGGCCGAGCGGGGCCAGAACGGCATGGGTCGCCAGATGACCGGCCGCAAGGGCGAAGACCTGCGGGTGAAAGTGCCGGTCGGTACGCGCGTCCGCGACGAGGATAGCGGCGAGCTGCTCGGCGAGATCCTGGCCGACGGCGAAACCTTGCTGGTCGCCCAGGGTGGACAGCACGGCTTGGGCAACATCCACTTCAAGTCCAGCATCAACCGCGCCCCGCGCCAGGCCACGCCGGGGACGCCGGGCGAGCGTCGCACCCTGGTGCTCGAACTGATCGTGCTGGCCGATGTCGGTTTGCTCGGCCTGCCCAACGCCGGCAAGTCGAGCCTGATCGCGCGCGTCTCCAGCGCCCGGCCCAAGATCGCCGACTACCCCTTCACGACCCTGTACCCCAACCTGGGGGTGGTACGGGTGGATGCCGAGCGCAGCTTTGTGATCGCCGACATCCCCGGACTGATCGAGGGCGCGGCGGAAGGCGCCGGTCTGGGCATGCAGTTCCTCAAGCACTTGGCGCGGACCCGCCTGCTGCTGCACCTGGTTGACATCGCACCCCTCGACGAGCGGCAGTCACCCGCCGAGGCGGTGCGCAGCATCGTCGCGGAACTCGAGAAGTTCGGCGATGATCTGCTGGCCCGCGAGCGCTGGCTGGTATTGACCAAGACCGATCTGGTGACGGCGGACGAGTTCACCGCCCGGCGTGACCGCATCCTGGCCGAGTTGGGGTGGTGCGGCCCGGTCTATGGTGTCTCGGCGGTCAGCGGTGCCGGCCTGGAGCAGCTGACGCAGGCCCTCATGAGCCGGCTCGAGGCGCTGCGTGCCGCCGCGGCGCCAACCGCGACGGCGGCCGAGGCACTGGAACCTTACGACCCGACGCGCACATGAAGCGACGCGAAGACATTCCGGCCACCCGGCGTTGGGTGGTCAAGATCGGCAGCGCCCTGCTGACCGCCGAGGGGCAGGGCCTGGACCGCCCGGCGTTGACGGGTTGGGTCGATCAGATGGCCGACTGGGTGGATGCAGGCCGCGAACTGGTGTTGGTGTCCTCCGGTGCCGTTGCCGAGGGCATGAGCCGGATGGGCTGGCGCACGCGGCCGCGGGCGCTGCACGAACTGCAGGCCGCGGCGGCGATTGGTCAGATGGGCCTGGTGCAGGCCTGGGAGAGCTGCTTTCAGCGACGCGGGCGGCACACCGCCCAGGTGTTGTTGACCCACGACGATCTGGCCGACCGGCGTCGTTACCTCAATGCGCGCAGCACCTTGCGTACCCTGGTCGGACTCGGGGTGGTGCCGGTGATCAACGAAAACGATGCCGTGGCCAACGAGGAATTGCGCCTCGGTGACAATGACACGCTCGCGGCCCTGGTGGCGAACCTGGTCGAGGCGGAGCTGCTGGTGCTGCTGACCGACCAGGACGGTATGTTCGATGCGGACCCACGCTTCAATCCGACCGCGCAACTGATTGGGGAGGCGCGGGTGGACGATCCGGAGCTGGACCGGATGGCCGGCGGCAGTGCTGGCGGGCTGGGCCGCGGCGGCATGGCCACCAAGCTGCGGGCTGCCCGGTTGGCGGCGCGTTCCGGCACGGCCACCGTCATTGCGCCGGGGCGGATGCAGCGGCCGTTGGCCCGGATCGCGGCCGGGGAGTTGGTCGGCACCCTGCTGCTGCCGACTCAGGCGCCGGACGCGGCCCGCAAGCGTTGGCTCGCCGGGCAGTTACAGGTGCGCGGTCGCCTAACCCTGGACGAGGGCGCGGCACGGGTGCTGCGCGAGTCGGGACGCAGCCTGCTGGCCGTCGGGGTGCGCCAGGTGAGCGGGGAGTTTCGGCGCGGCGAGGTGGTGGCGTGCGTCGACCCCCAGGGCAAGGAGGTGGCGCGCGGCTTGATCAATTATGGCTCGCTCGAAACCCGGCGCATCATGGGGCAGCCGTCCAGTCGTATCGAGGGCATCCTCGGCTATATCGACGAGGAGGTCCTGATTCATCGCGACAACCTGATTCTGGCCTGACGCCGCGCTGCGAGGGTTCTGGGCACAAAAAAGAAACCCCGGAGGCGGTCCGTGCACCCGGGGCTAGGCGTCGCCGGCTTGGTTGGCAATGCTCATCCCTGAAGGCCCGTCCATGCGCCGCTAACCCGTCCCGGGATCCGTTAAGGCGACTGATGTATTCTGCCACTTTTTGCCGGGTCGTTCTCCGGTCGGAATCGTATCCTGCTGTAAGAATCGTCTGACAATGTGTTGCCGGCGGCCAGGCAAAAAAAAACCGGCCAGCGGCCGGTTCCTGATGCCTGTGCGGCGTGCTGCCTCACATGGCCTTGATATGGGCATTCAGCCGGCTCTTATGCCGTGCCGCTTTGTTCTTGTGGACCAGACCTCTGGTCGCCATGCTGTCCAGCACCGGGCTGGCCACCTGGTAGGCCGCCTGTGCGGCGGCTTTGTCGCCGGCGGCGATGGCTTTGAGCACCTTTTTCAAATAGGTGCGCATCATGCTGCGCTGCGCGGCGTTGCGCTCACGGTGCTGCTCGGCCTGGCGGGCGCGCTTTTGCGCTTGTGCAGAGTTCGCCACGTAAATCTCCTGAATCTGGTGCTTGGGGGCCTGCGGAAGACGCGCAATGTTAATGACCGGCTGCCGGCGTGTCAACCGTAGCGGCGGGGCCCTGGCTGCTGCGCGCGTTGTTGCAGCGCGTTCGCGTGCGGCGTTGCCCGTCAACCTATAATCGCGCCTTGCCAACAGGAGAACGGCCCTGGCGTCCCTGCTCAAATCCCTGTCGACGGTCGGCGTCTACACCCTGGTGTCGCGCATTCTGGGCTTCGCCCGTGACCTGGTGTATGCCCATGTGTTCGGGGCGGATGCCAACACCGATGCCTTTTTCGTCGCGTTCAAGATCCCCAACTTCCTGCGGCGGCTGTTTGCCGAGGGGGCCTTTGCGACGGCGTTCGTGCCGGTGCTGACTGAGTACCGCACGACCCGGGACTGCGCCGAGCTGAAGGCGTTCGTGGATCATGTCGCCGGGGTCCTGGGCCTGGTGCTGCTGGGCGTCTCGCTGCTGGGCGTGGTGGCCGCGCCGCTGCTGGTTTCGCTGTTCGCCTTCGGTTGGGTGGTGGACGGCGAGCACGCCAAGCTCGCACTGGCGGCGGATATGCTGCGCCTGACTTTCCCTTATCTGTTCTTCATTTCGCTCACGGCCTTCGCCGGCGGCATCCTCAACACCCATGGCCGCTTCGCGGTGCCGGCCTTTACCCCAGTGCTGCTCAACCTGGTGCTGATCGGCTGCGCCCTGTGGTTGGCCCCGGTGCTGACTACGCCGATTACGGCGCTGGCCTGGGGCGTCCTGATCGCCGGGATCACCCAGTTCGCGTTCCAGATTCCGTTCCTGCACCAACTGCGCCTGGTGCCGTCGTTTCGGCCAGGCTTTGCCGACCCGGGCGTGCGGCGGGTGCTGCGCCTGATGTTGCCGGCGGTGTTCGCGGTCTCGGTCACCCAGATCAACCTGCTGCTCGACACGGTACTGGCCTCGACCCTGCAGACTGGCAGCATCTCCTGGCTGTACTACTCCGATCGGCTGATGGAGTTCCCGGTCGGCATCCTCGGCGTGGCGCTCGGCACCGTGATTCTGCCGCGGTTGTCACAGCAGAGCGCGGCGCTCGCGCCGGCGGCATTCGCCCGGACCCTCGACTGGGGTCTGCGCACCACGGTGTTGTTCGGGGTGCCGGCGGCGTTGGGCCTGGTGCTGCTGGCGGGGCCTTTGATTGCGACCCTGTTTCTCTCGGACGCGTTCAAGGCTTATGACGTGGCCCAGGCCAGCCTGAGCCTGATGGCATACGGTAGCGGCCTGTTCGCGTTCATCCTGATAAAGGTGCTGGCGCCCGGTTACTATGCCCGCCAGGACACGCGCACGCCGGTCCGGATCGGGGTCATCGCCATGGCGGCCAACATGGCCATGAACCTGCTCCTTATCTGGAGCCTGGCACACGCCGGGCTGGCGCTGGCGACCAGCCTGGCGGCTTACCTCAACGCCGGCCTGCTGTACCTGGGGTTGCGGCGGTCGGGGGTATACGCGCCGGCGCCGGGCTGGGGCCGGTTCTGGTTGCGGATCGGTCTCGCCGCGCTGGTGATGTCGGCCGGATTGCTGTGGGGTGCCCCCCCTCTGGCGCAGTGGCTGGCGGTCTCGACCGCGACCCGGATCAGTTGGCTGCTGACCGCTATTGGGGCGGGTGCCGTGGCCTATTTCGCCGTGCTGCTGGCCTCGGGTATGCGGCTGCGGCACCTGGTGAATCGCTGAAGCGGCCCGCCGCAACCAGGATCGACCCGGGCCTGCCGCAGCGGGTCCCGACCTACTCCCTTGCCGAGGCCGGTATGTCGCGGGCCCTGGAGGACTGAGCATGTTGCGTTATCTCTGGCTGTCGTTGCTGGTGCTGGTGCTGGACCAGGCGAGCAAATTCGGGGCGTTGTTCGCCATGGCACCCCACGAGCGGATCGAAGTGCTGCCGGTGTTCAACCTGGTCCTGGTGTTCAACGACGGCGCGGCCTTCAGTTTTCTCAGCGGCGCCGGCGGCTGGCAACGGGGCCTGTTCATCGGTGTGGCGCTGGCGGTGTCGGTAGCTTTGCTGGTCTGGCTGGTGCGTCTGAGCCCGGGGCAGCGGTTGCTGGCGGTGGCCTTGGCGCTGGTCCTGGGTGGGGCGGTCGGCAACCTGATCGACCGGCTGTGGCTCGGCGAGGTGATCGATTTTCTCGACTTCCACTGGCGCGGTTGGCACTGGCCGGCGTTCAACCTGGCCGACAGCGCGATCACGGTCGGTGTGCTGCTGTTACTGTGGGACGGCTTGGCCGGGGGGTCGGAGCCGGACCGGGGCAGCCGCCGCGAGCACGTATAATCGTCCGTTGAATTCTTGCGTTGACGACTGAATACCCAGATGCACCTGATACGCGGCCTGCACAACCTGAAGCCCCGGCACCGCGGCTGCGTCGCGACCATCGGCAATTTCGATGGCGTGCACCTCGGTCACCGCGCCGTGTTCGAGGCGCTGCTGGCGCGGGGCCGCGAGCTTGGCCTGCCGGCCGTGGTCATCACCTTCGAGCCCCAGCCGCTGGAGTTCTTCCGGCCCGAGCAGGCGCCGGCACGCCTGACGCGGCTGCGCGAAAAGCTCCAGGCCCTGCAAGACTGCGGCATCGACTGGGTGCTGTTGCTGGAGTTCCAGCACGCCCTGGCCGAGATGGGCGCCAGCGAGTTCATCGAGCGGGTGCTGGTCGACGGGCTGGGGGTGCGGCACCTGTACGTCGGGGACGATTTCCGCTTCGGCAAGGGTCGTTCCGGTGGTTTCGATATGTTGCGCCAAGCGGGCAGGACGCACGGCTTCGGCGTCGCCAGCCTGGACACGGTGGCCCACACCGACGAGCGGATCAGCAGCACCCGCATCCGCCAGGCCCTGGCGGTTGGCGATCTGGCCGAGGCGGCGGCTTGCCTGGGGCGCCCCTATCGCGTCTGTGGTCGGGTGGTGCATGGCGACAAGCGCGGCCGCACCATCGGTTTTCCCACCCTCAACGTCGATCTGCACCGGCGCGTCAGCCCCTTGCGCGGTGTGTTCGCGGTGCGGGTCGACGGGATTGACGCGCGGCCTTTGCCGGGCGTGGCGAATCTCGGCACGCGCCCGACCGTGACCGGCGATGCCCGTTACCTGCTCGAAGTCCACCTGTTCGATTTTCAACGCCAAGTGTACGGTGCGCACGTCGATGTCGAGTTCGTGCAGCGCATCCGCGACGAAAAGAAGTTCGACTCCTTCGAGCAGTTGCGGCGCCAGATCCAGGTCGACGCCGCCGGCGCGCGCGATATCCTCGGACTCGGACGGCCCTAGCGCAGTGCCGGCTCATCCCAGCTCTTCCCCGTAACAGCAGCGCATAAGGCGACCACGTCAGTGAGCGACTACAAGAACACCCTGAACCTCCCGGCCACCGATTTCCCGATGCGTGGCAATCTCGCCCAGCGCGAGCCCGAGATGCTGGCACGCTGGTCGGCCGAGGGGCTGTACCAGCGCATTCGGGCCGCGTGCGCCGGGCGTCCCAAGTTCGTCCTGCACGACGGGCCGCCCTACGCCAATGGCGAGATCCACATCGGGCACGCGGTCAACAAGGTGCTCAAGGACATCATCGTCAAGAGCCGCACCCTGGACGGTTACGATGCGCCTTACGTGCCGGGTTGGGACTGCCACGGCCTGCCCATCGAACTGCAGGTCGAAAAACAGGTGGGCAAGCCCGGCCAGAAGGTATCGGCGGCCGCATTCCGCCAGGCCTGCCGTGACTACGCGCTGAAGCAGGTCGAACGGCAGCGCAACGATTTCGTCCGCCTCGGCGTGGTGGGCGACTGGGGGCAGCCCTATCTGACCATGGACTACCGGCAGGAGGCGGACATCATCCGCGCCCTGGGCCGGATCGTCGCCAACGGCCATGTCCACAAGGGCTACAAGCCGGTGCATTGGTGTACCGACTGCGGTTCGGCCCTGGCCGAGGCCGAGGTCGAGTACAAGGACAAGGAGTCGCATGCCATCGACGTGCGCTTTCGCGTGATCGATGAGGGGGCCTTGCTGGCCCTGGTGCACTTCGAGACCGCCGAGCATGGTGCCGGCCCGGTGTCAGTCGTCATCTGGACCACCACGCCCTGGACTCTGCCGGCCAACCAGGCGGTCGCGCTCAACCCGGAGCTGGAGTACGTGCTGGTGCAGGTGCCGGCCGAGGCGGGCCCAGAGCGCTTGCTGCTGGCCACGGGTCTGCTGAGCGCCACCCTGGCGCGTTGGGCGGTCGTGGATTACCGCATTGTCGGGCATCTGCGCGGCGAGGTCCTCGAAGGCCTGGCGCTGCAGCACCCCTTCTATGCCCGCCAAGTGCCGATCATCCTGGGCGATCACGTGACCCTGGAGGCCGGTACCGGCGCGGTCCACACCGCCCCGGGGCACGGCCTGGAGGACTATGTCGTCGGCCAGCGCTACGACCTGCCGGTGGACAACCCGGTGGGGGGCGACGGCCGCTTCGTGCCGGACACCGAACTGTTCGGCGGCGAGCATGTGTTCAACGCCAACGCGCAAGTGATCGAGGTGCTCAAGGAGCGCGGCGCCCTGGTGCGCGAGGCGCGTTTCACCCACAGCTATCCCTGCTGCTGGCGCCACAAGACCCCGATCATCTTCCGCGCCACGCCGCAGTGGTTCATCGGCATGGAGCAGCGCGGCCTGCGCGCCGCCGCCCTGCGCGAGATCGCGCAGGTGCAATGGCTGCCGGACTGGGGCCAGGCGCGCATCCAGGGCATGGTGGAGAACCGCCCCGACTGGTGCATCTCACGCCAGCGCACCTGGGGCGTGCCCATTGCCCTGCTGGTACACAAACGCACCGGCGAGCTGCACCCCGACACCGCCCGACTGGTGGAGGCGGTGGCACA
>JBFZDU010000093.1:0-7420 GCA_041307205.1 Gammaproteobacteria bacterium
ATCGCGTTCCCCCCAATCCCACCGACCCGCGCAAAGTTACCGGCGAGGCGCCCAAAGCTCAAGCCGGCGGAGCTGGTGCAAGGCCGCCCCGGCGGTACCACGCCCCCGAGCCAAGAAGCGGGGCGATTCGCCACACCCCTGAGAATGAACGCAGCGCGCCTTGACCTTTTTTCACCCCAGCTCGCTCACGCGACGAAGACCGTGCTGTACGCTACTCACCCGAATCAGTTCCCTTATAAGCCGGCGGGGTAAGCACGCCGGCCGGCCGGCCGCGCAGCCGCTACGATCGACCATAATTAGCGCGTACCCCAAACCACGCAACTCGGAGTAGCTTCACGATGAACCGCCACTACTGCACAGCCCTCACCCTGACCGCCCTGCTCTTTGCCGGCAGCGCCGGCGCGGCCGAGGTGCCGCCGGCCCCCAACGGCATAGCGTTTCCTACGGGTTACCAGGACTGGCGTGTGATCGGTATTTCCCACCGCACGGACAACAACACCCTGCGCATGATCCTGGGCAACGATGAGGCGATCGCCGCTGCCCGCGCCGGCAACACCAATCCCTGGCCCGATGGGGCCGTCCTCGGCAAGATCGTGCTGAAGGATGACACACACGCGGCTTGGCCGGCGGCCACCGTGCCGGGGAAATTCGTGCATGCCGAGTTCATGTTCAAGGACAGCGCCAAGTATGCCGCCACCGGCGGCTGG
Source organism: Gammaproteobacteria bacterium (assembly GCA_041307205.1). GTDB lineage: Bacteria > Pseudomonadota > Gammaproteobacteria > Chromatiales > Chromatiaceae > JARRQB01. The sequence goes on from JBFZDU010000093.1 coordinate 708, forward strand.
GGTTACGCCCGCTGGCTCGGTGCCGAGCAGACCCCCTATGGCAAAGACGCGGGGTTCGTGCAGGAATGCCACGGCTGCCACACGCCGGTGCAGGGTAACGACTTCGTGTTCACCCATCCGGTAGTACTGCCCTGAGTCGGCCGGTGATTGTCCACTGACCGTGACTGCCAGCCAAAGGCAGCGGCAAGGCCCTAGAGTCCGGTCGAGTAACTGGCCAAGCGCCGCGCGCGGCGCCACCAGCGCCAACGCATCCGCGGGCGCCAGTGCAACCGGGTGCCATCGCACGGGTACAGGTAAAGATCGCGCGCCCCACCTCGGAGCAACATGGCCAACTCGGCCTCGAAGCGGCGCAACCCCTGGTCGCGGCGCTGCCGATCACCGGCGAGCGTGGCCTCGAGCAGGGCCTGGTAACTCCGCAAACGCGGCGCATCGCCGGCCGGCGCGCCCGTCTGCAGCAAGGCCAGCCCGCGCAGCAGCGGCCCCTCACCGGCCTCGACCTGCACGACCGGCGTCACCGCGCCAGGCAGGCGGCCGCCACCGCTGAACCACAGGGCATTGACCGGCATCGCCAGTCCCGATGCCTCGGCGACGCCGTGAAACAACATCTGGACTTCGTTGAGGTACTGCCGCCATTGCCTGGCCCCACCGCCCAGCGGCAGAAACGGATCGATGTTGCGCCCGGCGACCTGGCTCAAGGGCGTGGTATGCAACTGCGGCGCCGCGTCCAGGCGCAGATACCAGCGGTCGGGGTGCGGCGCCAACAGCGTCAGTCCATCCGCGGCGAAGTGTTGGTTGAAAGTTTCCAGGTAGCTCTCGACCAGCGCCGGCGACAGCGTCTGGTCCGGCACCTTGAACAACAGCAAGCGGTCCTGGTCCGGCACCAGGTGGACCGGGTCGGCGTGCAGCAGATAGCCCTCGGGGCGCTGCCCGGTGTCGCCGAGATAGCACAGCGGCGCCGTCGGCAGATCGGTGCCGTCTGGCGCGGTCACGCCGAACAGCTCAAATAGCGCCGCTGCGTAGTCGGCCGGCCCGGGCTGCCGCCAGCCGCGCGCCAACAGCAGTTCCAGCACCGGCAGGCGGGGGGTCGGGAGGTCCGCCGCGCCGCCCGCCAGGCGCTCGAACAGAGCGGGGACGACCAGGTGCAGGACCATCCCGAGGCGACCGGTCAGCCCGCCAGGCTCTCCACGCGAATGCGGGTCACGGGTCCGCTGACCGCGGCCAGCGCCTCGATGGCGCGCAGTGCGGCGTTCATCTGGCCTTCGAGCACCCGGTGGGTGAGCATGACCAGCGGCACATGCTGCGCCTCTTCGGGCATCTCCTTCTGCTTGACCGCCTCGATGCTGATTCCGGCCTCGCCCAGGATGCCGGTGATCGCTGCCAGCACGCCCGGCTTATCCTCGCACTGCATCCGCAGGTAGTAGGCGGTCTGCACCCGCGCCATGTCCACGACCGGCAAGTCCGACAGCTCGCCCGGCTGGAAGGCGAGGTGCGGCACGCGGTTCTCCGGGTCGGTGGTCAGGGTACGGGTCACGTCCACCAGGTCCGCGATCACCGCCGAGGCCGTCGGCAGCGAGCCGGCGCCGGCGCCATAGTACAGGGTCGGCCCGACCGCATCCCCCTTCACCAGCACGGCATTCATCACGCCGTCGACATTGGCGATCAAGCGCCGCGCGGGAATCAAGGTGGGATGCACCCGCAACTCGATGCCGGCCGGCAGGCGGCGGGTGATGCCGAGGTGCTTGATCCGGTAGCCGAACTCCTCGGCGTAGGTGACGTCCTGCGGCTCGATCCGCGAGATCCCTTCCGTGTAGCACTGGTCGAACTGCAGCGGGATGCCAAACGCCAGCGCGCTGAGGATGGTCAGCTTGTGGGCGGCATCTATGCCCTCGACGTCGAAGGTCGGATCGGCCTCGGCGTAGCCCAGGGCCTGGGCCTCGGCCAGCACCTCGGCAAAGTCACGGCCCTTGTCCCGCATCTCGGTCAGGATGAAATTGCCGGTGCCATTGATGATGCCGGCGATCCACTCGATGTGGTTGGCCGCCAGGCCCTCGCGCAGGGCCTTGATGATGGGGATGCCGCCGGCGACCGCGGCCTCGAACGCGACGGTGACGCCCTGCGCCTGGGCCGCGGCGAAAATCTCGTTGCCATGCAGAGCAATCAACGCCTTGTTGGCCGTCACCACGTGTTTGCCGTTGGCGATGGCCTGCAACACCAATTCGCGGGCCGGCGAGTAACCGCCGATCAATTCGACGACGATGTCGACCTCGGGATCATCGACCACCGCGAAGGCATCGTCGGTGATCTTCACCTGATCCAGGCCCTCGATGGCGTTCGGGTTGTAAGCCCGCGCCGCGGCGTGGGTGACGCGAATCTCGCGCCCCGCGCGTCGTGCAATCTCGCTCGCGTTGCGGGTCAACACGTTCATGGTGCCACCGCCGACGGTGCCCAGGCCGAGCAGGCCTACCTTTACCGGATTCACTGGTCGTTCTCCCGATTGGAAATGCGTTGCCGAACGGCGCGGTCAGCTGTCCGCGCGCAGGAAGCCGTCCTTGCGGAACATGTCGCGGATACCGCGCACGGCCTGCCGGGTACGGTGCTCGTTCTCGATCAGGCCGAAGCGTACATGCCCGTCGCCCAGTTCGCCGAAGCCGATGCCCGGCGATACCGCGACCCGGGCATCCGCCAGAAGTTTCTTAGAGAACTCCAGTGAGCCCAGGGCACGGTAGGGCTGGGGGATGGGCGCCCAGACGAACATGGTGGCCCGCGGCCGCTCCACTGCCCAACCGATGTGATTCAGGCCATCGCACAGCACATTGCGCCGCCGCTGGTACATCTGGCGGATCTCGGTCACGCAGTCCTGCGGACCTTCCAAGGCGGCAATGGCAGCCACCTGGATCGGCGTGAAGGTGCCGTAGTCCAGGTACGACTTGATCTTGGCCAGGGCGCTGACCAGGATCTTGTTACCAACCATGAAGCCGATCCGCCAGCCCGGCATGTTGTAACTCTTCGACATCGAGAAGAACTCGACTGCGATGTCCTCTGCACCCGGGACCTGCAGTACCGACGGCGCCTGGTAACCGTCGAACACGATGTCGGCATAGGCCAGGTCGTGGATGAACCAGATGTTGTGTTCGCGGCAGATCGCCACCACCCGCTCGAGAAAATCCAGTTCCACGCATTGCGTGGTCGGGTTGCCGGGGAAGTTCAATACCAACATCTTCGGCCGCGGCCAGGAGTCGTGGATCGCCTTGAGCAGTGCCTCGAAAAAATCCACGTCCGGGCTCAAGGGCACGTGACGCACGTCCGCCCCGGCGATGATGAAGCCGTAGGGGTGAATCGGGTAGGCCGGGTTGGGCACCAGCACCGTATCGCCCGGACCCATGGTCGCCAGCGCCAGATGCGCCAGGCCCTCCTTCGAGCCGATGGTCACGATGGCCTGGGTATCCGGGTCGAGATCTATGTCGTAGCGGTCCTTATACCAGCGGCAGATGGCGCGCCGCAGTCGCGGTATGCCCCGTGACACCGAGTAGCGGTGGGTATCCTCGCGCTGCACCGCCTCGATCAGCTTCTGCACGATGTGCGGGGGTGTCGGCTGATCGGGGTTGCCCATGCCGAAATCGATGATGTCCTCCCCGCGGGCCCGGGCCGCTGCCTTGAGTTCGTTCACAATGGCGAACACGTACGGCGGCAAGCGCTTGATTCTGCGGAATTCTTCCATTTCGGGGGTGGACACGGGGACCTCGAGGTTGGGGCAGCGGGCCGGCACAAGCGGCCTAAGCTACCCGAATGGGTCACAAAATGTCAATGAAATGAAGCGATTACAGCTTCATCGGGGGCCGGTCCCGGCCGCCGGAACTAGGGTGACGATCTGCGGGACACGCGCCGTGATCTTTCCCGCACCCCGACTCTCCCCGGTCCCGGGGGTGGAGGGAGAGACCGTGCTGCGCCTCTTTCACGCTAAAATGGATTCATGAAATTCGCACTCGACGCCAACCCGGCCGGGCACCACGTACGCGGCTATGAACCCGGTCGCATCCACATCGATGCCCAGGTCTTCACGCGCAGCCTGATCGTGATGGGTGAATTGCTCGAACCGGAATGGGAACCGGGGGACATTGCCGAACTCGAACCTCGCCATGTCGCCGCTTTGGCCGCACATCAGCCGGAAGTGGTCATCCTGGGCACCGGCACCAGTCAGGTGTTCCCCCCCCGGCAGCTGTTCCTGAGCCTGATCGACCGGGGTATAGGCTACGAGGTGATGGATACCGCCGCGGCCTGTCGCACCTATAACATCGTGTCCGCCGAGGGTCGGCGAGTGCTCGGCGCCCTGTTCGTGTGAACCCGGCCGCCGCGGCGGTGCGGCTCACGCAGGCGGGTCAGCGCTTGTGCTGGTTGCGCTCGTCCTGGTCGATCTGCTCCTGCTTGTCCTCGGCGCGGCGCTCGCCGTCCTTGAGCCGCTCCACCACCTTCGAAATCACCTGGCTGCGGGTATAGCGTTCGCGCCACTGGTCCTTGTTCTGGTCACACTGCTGCCGGGCCCGCCCCGCGACCCGCTCCTGCTCGTGGATCGCCTGCTCCAGCCGGTCGAGAAACACCTGGTAATCGCGCAGCTGCGCCGCGCTGGCCCCGTTGCGCGTCGTCTCCCCGTAACGTTGCAGGTACTCCGCGTGATAGCTGCGCAGTTCCCGCAGCCGCTCCTCTTCCTGCTGGCGGACCTTGAGCGATTCGCCGAGCGCGTTGGCCGCCTGGCGCTCCTTGTTGTCCACAATGCGCTGGATGGGTTTGAAACGCTTCGATGGCGGGCTCATGGGTTCTCGCTCCGGGCCTTGGGTGACCTGCTGCCCTCACCCCGGTCCTCTTCCGGGAACAGGGGACGACAGGAATACACTGCGCCTTGCTTCACAGGGGTCCATCCGACGGGAACAGCGTCAGCAGCTCCTCCGTGCTCTGATCCAGGTCGAAACTGTTGTGCATGTCCTGCCGCAAAAAGCTCTCCAACTGCGGCATGGCCGAGATCGCCAGGTCGATGTTGTCGTTCGACCCGGACTCGTAGGCGCCGACCGCGATCAGGTCGCGGTTCTGCTGATAGGTGCTGTACAGACGCTTGAACGCGCGCGCCGCGGCCAGGTGATCGCGCCCGGTGATATCGTTCATCGCCCGGCTCACCGAGGCCTCGATATCGATTGCCGGGTAGTGGCCGGCCTCGGCGAGACGCCGCGACAGCACGATGTGGCCATCCAGGATGGCGCGGGCGGCGTCGGCTATGGGGTCGTTCTGATCGTCGCCCTCGACCAGCACCGTGTAGAAGGCGGTGATCGATCCGCCGCCCTTGTCACCGTTGCCGGCGCGCTCCACCAACTGCGGCAGCTTGGCGAACACCGAGGGCGGATAACCCTTGGTCGCGGGCGGTTCGTTGATGGCCAGGCCGATCTCGCGCTGCGCCTGCGCAAAGCGCGTGAGCGAATCCATCAGCAGCAACACATTGCGCCCGGCGCTGCGGAAGTACTCGGCAATGCTGGTCGCCAGCATGGCACCGTGCATGCGCCGCAGCGGCGGCTGGTCGGCTGGCACGGCAACCACCACCGCGCGCGCCAGGCCCTTGGTGCCCAGGATGTTGTCGACGAATTCCTTGACCTCGCGTCCGCGTTCGCCGATCAGGCCGACCACGACCACATCGGCGTCCGTGTACTTGGTCATCATGCCCAGCAGGATGGATTTGCCCACACCCGAACCGGCAAACAGGCCCAGGCGCTGTCCCCGGCCGACACTCAACAAGGCGTTGATGGCGCGGATGCCGACATCCAGCGGTTGTCGGATGGGATCGCGCGCCAGTGGGTTGATCGACTCGCCATTGAGCGGCCAGCGGGTACGCGAATGGATCGGCCCCCGCCCGTCCAGTGGCTTGCCGGAACCGTCGATGATCCGCCCCAACAGCGCATCGCCGACCGTCGCCTCGGACATGCGTCCGCTCGGCACGACCCGGGCGTCCGGCTCCAGTCCACGGATGTCACCGGTGGGCATCAGGTACAGGCTTTCGCCGGCAAAGCCCACCACCTCGGCTTCGATGCGCTCGCCACCGGCATTGATCACGTCGCAGCAACCGCCCACGGCGGCCCGACAGCCCACCGCCTCCAGGGTCAGCCCCACCATCCGGGTCAGCTTGCCCTCGACTACCAGGCCCCGGCTTTCGCCGAGGCGTCCCGCGATTTTGCCGATCCGTTGCTGCCAGACGCTGCTGCGGTCGGTGCGCGGCACTCCCATGTCAGCGCGTCCCATCGTCCGCGTCGGCGTCGCGCTCGCCTGCCAGCAGCGGCGCGATCAGGACATTGAGACGCGATTCCAGCGTCGCGTCGACGCGCGAGGTATCGGTCAATACCCTGCAGCCGCCACGCTGGATCACCGGATCCTCCACGATCTGCCACTTCTGCTCGGTCTCGCCCAGGGCGTAGATGTCGCGGATCAGCGCCGCATCCTCCGGATGCAATACCAGCCGGATGCCGCGCGCCGCGACCGGCAGCACCCCGAGTGCCTCGCGCACCACGCCCACGATGTGACCCGGGTCCATCTTGACTTCGCGCCGCACCAACTGCCGCACCATGCTGATCACCAGGGTGACGATTTCGCGCTCCACCTGGTCGTCCATCTGCTCGAACGGCCGATTCAGCGCCTCGAGCAGCAGCTCGAAGCGGTTGAGTTGTTCCAGCAGCGCGGTC
>JBFZDU010000094.1:0-3547 GCA_041307205.1 Gammaproteobacteria bacterium
GAATCTGGGTATTTGACGATGGCGCGCTGGGTCGGGCGCTGGCGGATTATTAGTCGGCAGCCCTGACTGCCTATCCGGGTCAGGCGGAACGCATTCATATCGCTGAACTGGCGATCCGGGACTTTCTGTATACGGAGCAGGCCGAAGGCCTGCACATGAAGCATTCCGAGCCCTATGCGGCGTTTCGGCAGCCAGGAGCCCGATCAACAGCCAGCGCAATACCTCGGCATCTCGCAGCAGCCACAAAAAGTGGGTGCCGAGCGGCCAGCTGGGTCACAGCGGCAGGTCAGCGATGCAGGCCAACAACTTGCAGGGTGGTCGGGATCGCTCTGTTTGTTCGGTACAACGCATAGCGAGCGCGTGCTACAAACGGCTGCCGGTAGATAGGACCAGATCCGGATTTCCCGAATTAGGGTAGCGTCAAGTCCGGCAGGCGCCCAGGACCAGGGCGCATGATGGAACGCCACGATCGGCAACTAAAGTATTGACGCCCTGGCCGATATGTTCGGCAGCCATCGTGGTGCGGGTCCAATAATGTCCACAGAACAATTCCTGCTGCCCCTGGTCGTCATCGGCCTCGTAGTGCTCACGCTCGTACTGTCGAGTATTGCGCGCCGTTACCAGCAGCATCAGGCGGCTCGGCGCTCGGTGGTCCAGCGTATGGAATTGGCCATCCGGTGGCTCGAACGCCTGAGGGCGCGCCTGCAGCCATTGCCTTTGGGCCGCGTCGTACAGCAGGCGATCGCTGCGGACATCCTTGATCGTTACCGCATGATCAGCCGCGTATTTCGTCGTTATCCGGATTTGGCGCGGTTGCTGGCGCAAGCGGAAGCGCGTCTAGCGGACCCGGCGGCGCAGCCATCCGGCGCAGTGCCGGTGATCATGGCGGACGAGGAATTGGCGTCCCTGTTAACGGACCTGGGTGAACTGAGCAGCTACTTTCGTGACCGCGGCACCCTGCATTCCCTCGCCGCAGACCAGGCAGAGCAGGTGCTCGGGCAACTGGCCGAGTGTCGGTGCGAACTGCTGGCGCAGCACTACCATGCGCACTTCCGGGACTTGCAGGCGGCGGGCGAGCACACGGCGGGCCGTGCCCAGTTGTTGCACTTGCTCGAACTGCTGAGGTCGAATCAGCCCGTCACACCGCGGCTGCGCGAACTCGAAAAGGCGGCCTTGGACGCCTTGGCGGCGGCGGTCCCCGCGACTGAAGCCGCGCCCGTTGACGCAACTCCCCGCCAGGCTTCCTCCTGACCTATCGGGCACCCGGTCAGGGGCGCGGGAGTCGGTCCTGCAACTGGCGTTGCGATAGCCACATGACGGCCGTTTCGCCCGCGTTCTGCGGTGGTCGGGTCGGCAGCAGCACCACGCCTCCCGGTGCCGGCCAACGGGTGACTGTGCCGTCGCCGGCCGGCGCGGCGGCGCCAAGTTCCAGGTACAGTTCCTGAGCTACGTAGTGGTGGTAGTCGGCGCGGTATGCGAGTTTCAGCGCCGCCAGACCCCCCTCGCGGAAATAGGCAGCGGCGAAGTGTGCAGGGGCGCCATTGAATGCGGCGATCGGGCTAACACACAGGCGGTCGCCCAGTTCGGTCACACGATCCTCACAGTGGAATGGCAATTCTGGGAAACTGCCCCGCAGGTCGGCCTCGCGCGCGCTGCCCTGCAGTTTTGCGAAGGCGACGTTCATGGTCTTGGCATCGCTCAGCAGTGACAGCAGCACCAAGTCCACGCGGCGTTGCCCGTCGTTGGTGAACACCAACCAGAAGAAGGGACCAAACACCAACGCCAGCAGCAACAGCCGCTTGTACAGGGAGTGGAGAGTCATTGCGGTAAAGTCGCCTGCGGGGTTGCCAGGGGCGGATTCTACCCCGCGGCCGGCTGCCTCGGCGGCTCAGTCGGGCGCGCTGCGCTTCAGCTTGTCCAGGTTCGGGCAGAAATCCACGGACTCGGCGCGTACCGGCTGCTGCCGGTCCAGCAGTTCGTCGCATCGCTCCGTCGCCGAGCAGCTGCCGCAGCGGCGCATTTGTTGTTCGATATCGGCCACCCGCTCGAGGTGCAGGTAGCGGTCGCGATCCTTGCCCAAGCCGTCGAGCATGCGCCCGAGTCGCATCTGCTCAACGCCGGCGGCGAGCAGGCGTCGTCGTTCATCCCCTTTGGCCATATTGCGCAGGATCGCAACTGGCAAGCCAATGGCCAGCAGGGCCAGTAGAGTTGCGAGGATGAGCGTGATCAGGATACTCAACAGATTCATGTGGGATACCTTCGCATAGGCGGCAATTGTTCGGCAGCCGGTCCCGGCCGGCCTTGACCGAAGTCAGGCGTAAGCTATAGAAATATTCCGTTATATCTTGATTTTCTTATTTTTTGCCTTCATGGCGACCCCCCCCATAAGCCGCACGTAAGGCGCAGCCATCGCCAGCAACAGGATCGTCATGGCCAGGGCCAAGTGCCGGTCGGCAAGCCACAGCGCCAAGGCGAAGGCCGCAGTCATTGAAACTGTGCAATCCAGGACGGCGGCGCCAATCGCCCGCTGTCGCTCGGCCTGGCCGGGGCTACGGATCACCGCCACCAGCACCGGGATCAGATAGTGCAAGGGGGCGTAGAACACCGCAATGATCAGCCAGGTGACCGGATCGTTCATCGCTTGCCGCCTTTAGCTGTGGCCGCGCCAGGCCCGGTCAGGTCTTGAACAAGGCATCCGCGGCGTCGCGCAGTGTGTCCTGCGACCGGCCGGGACCGCGATACGCCGCGGCATGTGGCTGGAAGTAGTCGCAGAAGTTGGCGCGGTCCTTCTCCGCGACGTAAGCGGCGATGGGTTCGGCGCAGTCATTCGCTCGGCCGGGTTGGAAGAATCGACAGTTGCGGCAGACGTGCACCGGCTTGCTGCAGCCGGGGCATCGGGCCTCGCGACCGAAGTCCAGATCACTCAGGGCATGGCCACAGTGCCAGCAGTTTCCTTGTTTGGTGCTCAAGGCCAGCTGCTCCGTATGACGTCGGGGAATATGACTGCGCGATAGTCGGAGGGCACGGCGGTTGTGTCAACTCCCGGACGGGGACTAAAACTTTGCCGCGTTTGGCCGTTAACCTCTGGCATCCAGTAAGGTAACTATATGCTTTCCGAGTCCGTCAGGCAGGTCGTCGCGGCTGGCGTCAGTGGGCGGGTGTTTTCCAGTTGCCGCAGCTGCGGTTTGCGGGAGCCGGCCCGGATTGCCTATTACACGCGAGCCGTGGAGCAGGCGGTGCTGGCGGTACTGGCGGGACTCGATGACCCGGTCGGTCGTTTCGACGGGGTTCTGGCCGGGCAAACGGCACTACTGGAGGCCGCTTTGCAGGCGCAGGGGTCGGGCGCCCGCCGCCACGCGGCGGGGTGCGCCGATCAGGACGCCGTTCCCGGGTCCGCAGTGGCCGAAGCGCCAGCTCCGCGCCGGCCTGCGCCCGCAGGGCACGGCGCCGTCCCGGCGCCCGCGGCTCCGCCGCCCAGTGCCAGGGGCATGGAGCAGAAGCTGCAGGAGGCGCGTAAGCCGCTGTGTAAATTGTTGCGCGAGGAATG